>JAZSGQ010000094.1:0-26802 GCA_045532805.1 Eubacteriales bacterium | reverse complement strand
CTCCTGGTGCGTGATGATCAGAATGCTGCCCTTATTCTTTTCATACATACGCTCAAAGACCGTAATCAGCGAGCCAAAGCTCCACAGGTCAATGCCTGCCTCGGGCTCGTCAAACACGGAAAAGCGCGTGCCGCGCGCATTGATCATGGCGATCTCGATGCGCTTGAGCTCGCCGCCCGAAAGCGACGCGTTGACCTCGCGGTTGATATATTCCTTGGCGCAAAGGCCCACCTCGGACAAATACTCACACGCGGCGGCGATCGAGATATTGGTGCCTGCCGCCAGCGAGATCAGATCCTTGGCGGTGATGCCCTTGAAGCGCACGGGCTGTTGAAACGCGAAACTGATGCCGCGGCGTGCGCGCTCGGTGATGGAAAGGTCGGTGATATCCTCGCCGTCCAGCAGTACGCGCCCCGAGGTGGGGGTCACGATGCCCGCGATGATCTTGGCAACGGTGGATTTACCCGAGCCGTTGGGTCCCGTGATCGCCACGAAGCGCTCGTCCACGCGAAAACTCACGTCCTTTAAGATTTCGGTCTTGCCGCCACCCTCTGCGGGGACGGTATAGTTGATATGTTGCAGTTCGAGCATAAAAACTCCTCTTGAAATTCGATGTACAGTTTAGTATAGCACAAGCACCCCGAAAATTCAAGTCCTTCCGCATTTTTCTTGGGGGCTTATCGGGCAATTTCACTTGGTTGACAGATTCTTACGTCGAAATCGTTAAAATTTTGTCAAAATAACCATTACAACTCTATTGACAAAAACTTAACACGGTGCTACAATTATACTGTTATAATATGTACGGGCGCGCGTAGCACGCGCGTTAGACACAAGGAGGAATTTATGGAATACCGTATCGAGCACGACTCTATGGGCGAGGTCAAGGTGCCTGCGGACCGCTATTGGGCGGCACAGACCGAGCGCTCTCATCAGAATTTCCCCATCGGCGTTGGCATTGAAACGATGCCGCGCGAGATCACACACGCCTTCGGCGTGCTCAAAAAAGCGGCGGCGATCGCCAACCACGCACTCCGCCCCGAAAAAATGACGGACGCCAAGCTCGCGGCGATCAGCCAGGCGTGCGACGAGGTCATCTCGGGTGCGCTGAACGATCACTTCCCGCTGGTGGTCTGGCAGACTGGTTCGGGCACGCAGTCCAACATGAATGCCAACGAGGTCATTGCCAACCGCGCCAACGAACTTGCGGGCGCAAAGCTCTGCCACCCCAACGACGACATCAACATGAGCCAGTCCTCCAACGACACCTTCCCCACCGCGATGCACATCGCGGCCGTGATCGCCATTGAGGATAAGCTCTTCCCCGCCATTGACACCCTGATCGCCACGTTCCGCCGCCTTGAGGCCGAGAACGAGGGCATCGTCAAGAGCGGCCGCACGCATCTGCAGGACGCCACGCCCATCACCTTCTCCCAGGAGATCTCGGGCTGGAGATCGAGTCTTGAGCGCGACCGTCAGCAACTGGAACTGGTACTCCCCGTGCTGCGCGAGTTGGCACTGGGCGGTACGGCAGTCGGTACGGGACTCAACGCACCCGCCGGCTTTGACGTGAAGGTCGCCGAGGCCGTGAGCGAGATCACGGGCAAGCCCTTCTCCACCGCCGCCAACAAGTTCCACGCGCTCACGTCCAAGGACGAGCTGGTGTTTGCACACGGTGCCATCAAGGCACTGGCCGCCGATATGATGAAGATCGCCAACGACGTGCGCTGGCTGGCTTCGGGTCCCCGCGTGGGTCTCGGTGAGATCACGATCCCCGAGAACGAGCCCGGCTCCTCGATCATGCCCGGCAAAGTCAATCCCACGCAATGCGAGGCCGTGACGATGGTGGCCGTACAGGTCATGGGCAACGACGTGGCCGTCGGTATGGCCGCTTCGCAGGGCAACTTCGAACTCAACGTCTTTATTCCCGTCTTCACTTACAATTTCCTGCAGTCCGCAACTCTGCTCTCTGGGTCGATGGTCTCTTTCTCCAACAATCTCGCCGTGGGCATCAAGGCAAACCGCGAGAAGATGCACGACAATCTGCACAACTCGCTCATGCTCGTCACCGCACTCAACCCCTACATCGGCTACGAGAACGCCGCCAAGACTGCCAAAAAGGCCTTCCGCGAGAACATCTCCCTCAAGGAAGCGTGCGTGGCACTCGGATTCCTCACCGCAGAGAAATTCGACGAGGTGTTCCACCCCGAGCAGATGGTCTGACACAAATCTTTTGCAAAGGATAAACGAATATGAAATTCAAGTATTTTCCGGGCTGCACCCTGAAGACCAAGGGCAAGGATCTCGACCGCTGGGCACGCCTCTCGGCCGATGCGCTGGGCGTGGCGCTTGAGGAACTTGCCGACTGGCAATGCTGCGGTGCCGTCTATCCGATGGCCAAGGACGAGATCGCAACCAAGCTCTCCTCCGTGCGTGCACTGGTTGCCACGCGCGACGAGCAGGCAGAACTGGTGACGCTTTGCTCGGCTTGCCACAACGTGATCAAGCAGGTCAACAACGACATGAAGACCGACGCGGACATCGCCCTGCGCGTGAACAACTATCTGGGGCTCGACGTGCCGTATGCGGGCGAGACGAACGTATTGCACTTCCTTGAGGTGTTGCGCGACCGCGTGGGCTTTGAGAACCTGAAGGCCGCCGTGAAGAACCCCCTCACGGGCAGAAGGATCGCCGCCTACTACGGGTGCCTGTTGCTCCGTCCCTCGGGCGTGATGCAGATGGACGATCCCGAAAACCCCCGCATTCTGGAGGATTTCATTCGCGCCATCGGCGCCGAGCCCGTTACGTGGGCCATGCGCAACGAGTGCTGTGGCGGTTACATTGCCATCGAGAGCCGCGAGTCTGCCGCCGCGTATAGCACGCGCGTGATGCAGAACGCCGCCGCAAAGGGCGCGGACACCGTGATCACGGCCTGCCCGTTGTGCCTTTACAACCTGACCAAAAACGGCGGCGGCGCACTACCCGTCGTCTACTTCACCGAGTTGCTGGCCGAAGCGCTCGGCGTAAAATAAGGAGGGCGCTATGACACATAACAAAAACGACGCCCTTCGCGAGCAGGTGCTCCGCTCCTCGGGCGTGGACGTACGCAAGTGCATGCGCTGTGGCAAGTGCACCGCAACCTGCCCCGCGTTTGACGATATGGAATATCATCCCCACCAGTTCGTTTACATGGTGGAAAAGGGCGAGATCGAAAAACTGGCGGCAAGCAAATCCATTTACCGCTGTCTTTCCTGCTTTGCCTGCGTGGAGCGTTGCCCCCGCAGTGTAGAGCCAGCCAAACTTGTGGAGGCGGTTCGCCTTTCGGTGATCCGCGCGCAAGGCGGGAATCACCTCTCGCCCGACGAGATCCCCGCACTGCTCGACGAGGACCTGCCTCAGCAGGCCATCACGAGCGCATTCCGCAAATACAGTAAGTAAGGAGGAAAACACGATATGCAAAGAATCGGTGTATTCGTTTGCCACTGCGGTACCAATATCGCAGGCACGGTAGACGTGAAGGCCGTGGCAGAGACACTCTCCCGCGAGCCGGGTGTCGTGTTTGCTACCGACTACCAGTACATGTGTTCCGAGTCGGGACAGTCGCTGATGCGCGATGCCATTCACGAGCATAAACTCACGGGCATCGTGGTCTGCTCCTGCTCTCCCCGTATGCACGAGGCGACCTTCCGCAAGGCGGCGTCGCTCGCGGGCATCAACCCCTATATGGTCGAGATCGCGAACATTCGCGAGCAGGTCTCCTGGATCCACAAGGATATGAAGGAGGCCACCGAAAAGGCCGTGATCCTCGGACGCGCGGCCATTGCCAAGGTGCACCTCAACCAGCCCCTGCAGGCAGGTGAGTCCCCCGTGACCAAGCGCGCGCTGGTGATTGGCGGCGGTATCGCGGGCATTCAGACCGCCCTGGATATCGCAGACGCGGGCTTTGAGGTGGACATCGTGGAGAAATCCCCCACCATCGGCGGCAAGATGGCACAGATCGACAAGACCTTCCCGACGCTGGACTGCGCGGCCTGTATCCTCACCCCCAAGATGGTGGACGCCGCACAGCACGAGAAGATCAAGATCTTCTCTTACAGCGAGATCGACTCGGTCAAGGGCTTTGTGGGCAACTTCAAGGTCGGCATTCGCCGCAAGGCGCGCTTCGTGGACGAGACCAAGTGCACGGGCTGTGGCGTGTGTACCGAAAAGTGCCCCCAGAAGAAGGTGCCCAACGAGTTCAATATGGGGCTTGACACCCGCCGTGCCATCTACATTCCCTTCGCACAGGCCGTGCCGAAGGTGGCGACCATTGATCCCAACTACTGCACGATGATGAAGACGGGCAAGTGCGGCCTTTGTGCCCGCGTATGCGGCACGGGTGCCATTGACTATACGCAAAAGGACGAGATCGTGGAGCGCGAGTACGGCGCGATCGTGGTAGCCACGGGCTTCAATCCCATTGATGCCAAGCAGTTTGGCGAGTATTCCTACGCCGACTGCCCCGACGTGGTGACCTCGCTGGAACTCGAGCGTCTGATGAACGCCGCAGGCCCCACCGCGGGCACGTTGCTCCGTCCCTCGGATAAGAAGCACCCCCACACCATCGTATTCGTACAGTGCGTGGGCTCCCGTTGCGACGCGGAGAACGAGCGCGGCAAGACCTACTGCTCCAAGATCTGCTGTATGTACACGGCCAAGCACGCGATGCTGATCCGTGAGAAATACCCCGACACCGAGGTGTACGTCTTCTACATCGACGTGCGTACCCCCGGTAAGAACTTTGACGAGTTCTACCGCCGCGCCGTGGAACAGTACGGCGTGCATTACACCAAGGGTCAGGTCGGCAAAGTCGTGGAAGAGGACGGCGTGCTCCACGTGCAGGCAAGCGACCTGCTCGCGGGTGAGCAGTTGCACATCGACGCCGATCTTGTGGTGCTTGCCACCGCGATCGAGCCCGACAAGTCGGCGCGCTCTATCGCCACGATGCTGACGGCCAGCATGGACACCAACGATTTCTTCACCGAGGCACACCCCAAGCTCCGTCCCGTAGAGAGCCCCACGGCGGGCATCTTCCTCTCGGGCGTTTGCCAGGGTCCCAAGGACATTCCCGAAACCGTTTCGCAGGCAAGTGCCGCGGCGGCCAAGGTGCTGGGCGTGCTCTCCAAGGATAAACTGACCTGCAACCCCTGCGTGGCACACTCCGACGAGATGCTGTGCAACGGTTGTTCCTCCTGTGCTCGCGTCTGCCCCTACGGCGCGATCACCTATTCCGACAAGGAATTCCGTGGCCCCAACCGCACGACGCTCATTCGTCGCGTGGCGGCGGTCAACGAGGCCGTGTGCCAGGGCTGTGGCGCCTGCACGGTGGCCTGCCCCTCGGGTGCTATGGACCTCAAGGGCTTCTCGAATAAACAGATCATGGCGGAGGTGGACGCAATATGCAAGTAAACGGATATACACCGAAGATCGTTGCGTTCTGCTGCAACTGGTGCTCGTACGCGGGCGGTGACCTTGCGGGCTCGGCCCGTCTCGGCTATCCTGCCGAGGTCAAGGTCATTCGCGTGCCCTGCTCCTGCCGCGTGAACCCGATGTTTATTCTCCGCGCCTTCCAGCGCGGTGCCGACGGCGTGATCATCGCGGGTTGCCACCCCGGTGACTGCCACTACACCAGCGGCAACTACTTTGCGCGCCGCCGTATGACGTTGCTCTTCTCGATGCTGGATTACCTCGGCGTGGAGCGCGAGCGCGTGCGCGTGGAGTGGATCTCCGCCGCAGAGGGCGCCAAGTTTGCCAAGACCATGAATGAATTTACCGAAACCGTTGCCGCCCTTGGCGAGAACAAGAGATTGGAGGATCTGCGATGCAAGCCCTGATGGAAAAACGTGCCGCCGAGCTCCTTTCGGACGGTACGGTAGACCGCGTGCTCGGTTGGCGCGCGGGAGAGAATGCCTTTGACATCACGCCCGCTGTATTCCACAGCGTCAAGGAACTGGAAGAAGGCTTCCTTTATAATGATTTTTGCGCGGCCAACCTTTCCAAGTATCTGGTGGGGGAAAGCCGCAAGGGCGGAAAGGTCCTTGTGTTCCTCAAGCCCTGCGATACGTACAGTTTCAATCAGCTCCTGGCGGAGCACCGTATTCTGCGCGAGAACGTCTACGTGATCGGCGTGGAATGCTACGGCAAGGCCGACATTGAAAAACTGCGCGCCATGGGCCTGCGCGGCATCACGGGCATCATGATGAAGGACGGCACCTACACAGTGGAAACGGTCTACGGCAACACCGAGGTCAAGTCCGCCGACGCCATGGCCGAGCGTTGCCTTGCCTGCAAGTCCAAGAAGCACGTGGTGTACGACGAACTGATCGGCGAGACGGGCGAGGTCGTCGAGGACTGCAACCGCTTTGACGAGGTGGCACGCCTTGAGGCGATGACCCCCGAGGAGCGCTTTGCGTTCTGGCGCGGCGAGTTGTCGCGTTGCATTCGTTGCAACGCCTGCCGCAACGTCTGCCCTGCCTGCAGTTGCGAGCAGTGCGTGTTCGACAACCCGAACTCCGGCGTGTCGCAGAAGACCGCCGCCACCTCTTTTGAGGAAAATATGTTCCATATCATTCGTGCGTTCCACGTGGTGGGACGCTGTACCGACTGCGGCGAGTGCTCGCGCGTGTGCCCCCAGGGCATTCCGCTTCATCTGCTCAACCGCAAATTTATCAAGGACATCAACGCGTTCTACGGTGACTATCAGGCAGGCGCTGACCCCGAGGCGAAGCCCCCGCTTGGCACCTACACCGTAAACGACCGCGAGCCGGGCGAGGGAGGTGCACACAAATGAAACTGCTGACAAGTGATAAGTTGTATGCCTTTCTCGGCGCCGTGAACGAAAGCGCCGCCGTCTACCTGCCCGTTGACGGCAAGGGCGGCGCACACTGGACGCGCTACGCGCAAGGGTTGACCCTCTCGGACGCGACCAACACCGTGCGCTCCGCCAAGGACTTCTTCTTCCCCCACACCGAAAACCTGATGGAATTCAAGATGGAGGGCAAGTCGATCGAGGTCATTGACACACGCGAGGCATGCGAGGACTTCGTGCTCTTCGGTGTGCGCGCGTGCGACGCCGTTTCCTTCGAGATCCTGGATCGCGTGTATCTGCACGCGGAGCCCGTGGATTCCTACTACAAAAACCGCCGTGAGCACGGCACCGTGATCACGCTGGCCTGCTCGATGCCCGACGATACCTGCTTCTGCCAGACCTTCGGTATTGACGCGACCAACCCCGCAGGCGACGTGACCGCCTGGGCACTGGAGAGCGGCTTTGCGCTCCGTGCCAACACCGCACGCGGCGAGGCGCTCCTTGCCGCCCATGCCGATCTCCTCACGGACGCGGACGAGGCGGCCGTCGAGGCCGAGCAAGCGCGCGTGCGTGTGATCCTTTCCAAACTCCCCCTCGCGGGTCTGACCACCGAGGGCCTTGGCAAGGGACTTACCAAAGAACTCTTCGACCGCCCCGAATGGGCCTCGCTTTCCGAAGCGTGTCTTGGTTGCGGCACCTGCACCTTCGTGTGCCCCACCTGCCAGTGCTACGACATTCGTGACTTCGACACGGGTCACGGTATCAAGCGGTTCCGTTGTTGGGACTCCTGTATGTACTCGGATTTCACCAAAATGGCACACGGCAACTCCAGAAACAGCCAGCTCGAGCGTTTCCGTCAGCGCTTCATGCACAAGCTGGTATATTTCCCCGATAACAACGACGGCATCTTCGGGTGCGTGGGCTGTGGCAGATGCCTGGCCCGTTGCCCCATTTCCATGAACATCGTCAAGGTAATGAAGACCATGAAGGGAGGACAGAAGTAATGGAAGAAACGTTGATTCCCCTTGTAGGCGTCGTCACGGATATCCGCAGCGAAACGCCCGACGTCAAGACCTTCCGTGTGGTGTCCCCCACGGGCGGCAAACTGTTTGAGCACGAGCCCGGCCAGTGCGCCATGCTCTCCGTACCCGGTGTCAGTGAGGCGATGATCTCCATCACCTCCTCGCCCACCAACCGCGAGTTTATGGAGTTCAGCGTGAAGAAGTGCGGGTGCCTCACCGAATGGCTCCACGGCATGGAGGTAGGTCAAATGATCACCGTGCGTGGCCCCTACGGTCGCCCCTTCCCCGTGGACACCGAACTTGCGGGCAAGAACCTCATCTTTGTGGCGGGCGGTATTGGCCTGGCGCCTCTGCGCTCGGTCATCAACTACGTGCGCGACAACCGCGACAAGTACGGCCGTGTGGATATCGTATACGGCTCCCGTTCCAAGGACGATCTGGTGGAGTACCGCGAGATCGTGGAGGAGTGGATGCACGAGCCCGATTTCCACGTGCACCTCACGATCGACCGTGAGCAGGAGGGTTGGGACGGACACGTTGGCTTTGTGCCCAACTACGTCAAGGAACTGGACTTCAAGCCCGAGAACACCTGCGTGCTCATTTGCGGTCCCCCCATTATGATCAAGTTCACCCTGCCGGGCCTCATTGAACTCGGCTTTGACAAGACGCAGATCTTTACCACGATGGAACTTCGTATGAAGTGTGGCGTTGGCAAATGCGGACGCTGCAACATCGGCAACAAGTACGTATGCAAGGACGGCCCCGTATTCCGCTTTGACCAGCTTGACGAGCTGCCCGACGAGTATTAAGGAGAAACAAGCAATGGAAAAAATGATCAATATTTATCTGTTCGGCAAGCACTATATGGTGCCCGAGCGGCTGACCATTATGACGGCCATGGAGTACGCCGGCTATCAGCTCACGCGCGGCGTGGGTTGCCGCTGTGGCTTCTGCGGCGCGTGTGCCACCATCTACCGCATCAAGGGTGACCCCCAGCTTCGCACCTGCCTTGCCTGCCAGACGCAGGTTGAGGACAATATGTACGTGGCTACGCTCCCCTTCTTCCCCATGGTGAAAAAGCCCTACGACATCAACAAGGTGCGCCCCACCGAGCAGATCATGATGCAACTCTACCCCGAGATCTACGCTTGCGTTGGCTGTCACGCCTGCACCAAGGCGTGCACGCAGGGTCTGAACGTCATGCAGTACATCGCTTACGCTCAGCGCGGCGAGTACGAGAAGTGCGCAGAGGAATCCTTTGACTGCGTGGGCTGTGGCGTATGCGCTTCGCGTTGCCCCGCAGGCATCACGCATCCCCAGGTCGGTCTGCTTTCGCGCCGTCTCACGGGCAAGTATCTTGCCCCCGAGACCGAGCATCTGCTCGCACGTGTGGCCGAGATCGAGGCAGGCGACTGCGAGGCGGCTCTTGCCGACATTATGAGCAAGACGGCCGAAGAACTCAAAGAAATGTACAACAACCGTACGTTTGAGAAGTAAGGAGGTGGCACAGATGTTTACGAATGAAATGTTAGACTCTATTAAGAAGGTAGAAGCCACCCGTGAGGAGCGTCTTGCCAAGGTCCGCGCGGGCGAGAATCCCCGCCGTATGACCGCCGAGGAAAAGGAACAGGTGCTCTCCGCGTTCCACCCCGACCACATCGCGACGCAATTCAAAGTGCTCACGGTCGGCCCCAACAAGGGCGAGCGTGTCCCGCTGGAACTTGCCGACATTCTGCAGGCAAACAGCCGTATCAATCCTGCCGATATTGACCTCTCCACCCCCGACATCGAGACCGACGTGCTGATCATCGGCGGCGGCGGTGCGGGTTCTGCCGCGGCCATTATGGCAAACGAGGGCGGCGCACGCGTCACCATCGTGACCAAACTCCGCCACGGCGACGCCAACACGATGATGGCCGAGGGCGGCATTCAGGCCGCTGACAAGGAGGGCGACTCCCCCGCACAGCACTACCTGGACGTGATGGGTGGCGGTCACTTCAAGAACGTGCCCGAACTCGTCTACAAACTGGTACACGACGGCCCCGAGTGCATCAAGTGGCTCAATGACCTTGGCGTGATGTTCGACAAGGAAGCCGACGGCACCATGGTCACCACCCACGGCGGCGGCACCTCGCGCAAACGTATGCACGCCTGCCGCGACTACTCGGGTGCGGAGATCATGCGCGTGTTGCGCGACGAAGTACAGAACCGCGGTATTCCCGTGATCGACTTCACCGCCGCCATCGAGATCATCAAGGACGAGCAGGGCCGTGCCGCAGGTGCGGTGCTGATGAATATGGAGACGGGGGAACTTCTGGTGGCACGTGCCAAGACGGTCATCATTGCCACGGGCGGTGCAGGCCGTATGCACTATCAGGGCTTCCCCACCTCCAACCACTACGGCGCAACGGCTGACGGCCTGGTGCTCGCTTACCGTGCGGGTGCACCCCTCTTGTACGCCTACACGTTGCAGTACCACCCCACGGGCGTGGCTTACCCCTCCCAGATCTTCGGCGCGCTTGTGACCGAGAAGGTGCGCTCCATCGGCGCACAGCTCATCAACGCCGAGGGCGAGGCATTTATGAATCCCCTGGAGACGCGTGACGTGTCCGCGGCCTCCATTATCCGCGAATGCAAAGAGCGCGGCAAGGGCATTCCCACCCCCGACGGCGGCTACGGCGTATGGCTCGACTCCCCCATGATCGAGGCACTCCACGGCGAGGGCACGATCGAAAAGCGCATTCCCGCTATGCTTCGTATGTACCTCAAGTACGGTATCGATATGCGCAAGCAGCCCATTCTCATCTACCCCACGCTCCACTACCAGAACGGCGGTATTAAGATCGCCGCCAACGGCCAGTCCGACGTGGAGAACCTGTTTGTGGCAGGTGAGGCCGTGGGCGGTATCCACGGCGAGAACCGCCTGATGGGCAACTCCCTCCTGGATATCATCGTGTTCGGCAGAAACGCAGGCGTCCAGGCCGCCAAGGCCGCCAAGGACGTGACCTACGGCACGCCCACGCTCGCTCACGTAGAGGCCTTCCAAAAGGAAATGGCTGATGCTGGCATCGTGACCGACAAGGTCTCCCCCATCCTGCTCCCCCGTTACACGCACGGCAACCCTCGCTTCGAGGCGAAATAAAGGGAGGCGCATACTATGCTGAACTATCTGGGTGAGGTCTGCGACAAGTCGCTTTCCGTCATCTTTATCGTCTTTGCGATCTGCGCGCTCGGCTATCTGCTCGGGCGCGTGGAGATCAAGGGTATCTCGCTCGGATCTGCCGGCGTGCTCCTCGTGGCACTTGCCTTCGGCGTCCTGTGCAACTACGTGCCCGCGTTCCAAATCGGCGACGTGTCCGTCGATCTCTGGAACGGCGCGCTCAAGTCCTCTTACAGCACCGTGTCGAGCATCGGCACGGCACTGTTCGTCACGGCCGTCGGGCTGATCGCAGGCCCCAAGTTCTTCCGCACCTTCAACCGCAAGTCGCTTGCCTATATCGTGATGGGCGTTGCGGTCATCGTGGCAGGTGCGGCCACAACGTTGCTGCTGCTGGCACTGGACAAGGGACTCACACCCGCTATGGCAGTGGGACTCCTCATGGGCGGCCTTACGTCCACGCCCGGCCTTTCCGCCGCGCAGGACGTGATGGATAGCGCCGATCTCTCGGCGGGCTACGCGATCGCATATCTCTTCGGTGTGCTTGGCGTGGTACTGTTCGTGCAGATCATGCCCAAACTCCTTCGCGTGGATATCGCCAAGGAGCGCGAATCCTTTGTGGCGGCAGGTGCCGTCACCGTCAAAGAGGACGGCAAAAAGCGCGTACAGGTAGATCCCCTCGGTTTCTTCCCCTTCATGATCTCGATCGCACTCGGCGTGCTGATCGGCGCTGTCAAGATCCCCGGCATCAATTTCTCGCTCGGTACATCGGGCGGCACGCTGGTGGCAGGTCTGATCGTCGGTCACTTCGGCCACATCGGCCCCATTGATTGCCGTATCAAGAAGGAGACCCTCAACTTCTTCCGCGAACTGGGCCTTGTGCTCTTCCTTGCGGGTGCAGGTGTGAAGGGCGGCGTGGAGTTTGTGGATAAGTTCAATCCGCTCTACTTCCTGTACGGTGCGCTGATGACGCTCATTCCGATGCTGCTCGGCTTCCTGCTTGGTAAATTCGTGTTCAAACTCTCCATCTTCAATAACCTCGGCTCGATCACGGGCGGTATGACTTCGACTCCCGCACTCGGTGCACTCATCAGCACCGCAGGCACGGACGACGTTTCCGCTTCCTACGCCGCGACCTACCCCATCGCTCTGGTGATAGTAGTGCTCGTCGCCAAGGTGATCCTGATGATATTCTGATGAAGATAAAAAAGGAGAGGGAGTGCTCTTTTGCAAAAGAGTACTCCCTCTCTCTTATTTTTTGCATCCGCAAAAAATAATTCCCACTCCTACCTAAAAACCTCCACCACAAAGGGACAACAACGCGACTCCACCGTATGCCTTCTCCTTGAGGTAGCGAAGCGGCGACACGGTAGGGAATGACATCACGGTGTGATGTCAGAGCCGTGGCGTGACCGGGCCGCAGCGAGACCGGGGGACCGCGTCAGCGGTGGTGGGGTAGTTTGCTCCCCATGTCCGCTTTCGGCAGTGCGTATCCGCACACGCATATAAAAAACCGAGAAGGCAGAAATGCCTTCTCGGTTTTTTATTAAGCAAACAGCTCGTTTCGGATCACGCGGACCATCAGCGATGTATTCAACGTCACCGCGTCCTCGGGGTAGATCTTCTTGATGCCGTCGCGCCAATATCTCTCCTTGTATTCCTCGACAAGCTCCTCGTCACACAGTCCGTCCTTCATACGCTCCAGCAGACGTATTGTTTCCTGTTGCGTGGCGCTTTTCATGTGCTCCAGAAAATATGCGGTCTGCTCGCGAGAGAGCAACCCCACGTGCGGCACAAGGAGTTGCGTCACGTGCAGTCGCTCGATCTTCTCAATGGAGTCGATCGCATCGGAATAACTGACAAGATACGCGGGCAGGATCGTTTTGTCCCCATCGTATATACCCAACGTTTCGTTGGAAAGCAATAAGCCCTCTTCCCTCAAATAGAATCCAACGCAACAACGGGTGTGCCCGGGGAGATCGATGACCTCAAACGTCATATCGCCTGCCTCTACCCGATCCCCTTCCTTGACGGTGAGATCCACCTTTAATTCGTCACCCAAAAATTCATAGTCGGCAACGCCGCACGTCTTGGCAAATTTGGCATCCAGTTCTCGCATCACTCGCTTGGCGCCGTCGCGCTGGAACACGCTTGCCGCATACGTGCCGGCTACCACCTTTGCGTTCGGATAACTTCGCAACACATAGGGACAACCAAGAACGTGGTCATAGTGAGAATGCGTGAGAAAAATATAATCGAGCCCACGCTCGCCCAAACACCGTTTCACATTTTCGGCAACGGCATATCCCGTAAATCCAAAGCCCGTATCATACAATATGCTTGTTTTCCCGTCGTCGATCAAAAAGGCGGCATCGCCCCCATGATGTCTTACGTCTGTGATTTTGATCTCCATATGCCACGCCTTCCTTCCTGCCCGCGGGGATCCTTCCATATTGGAAATAACTGCTTATCGGCGGCCGCGACCGCCAATTGCCACTTGGACACTACCGAGGCATTATACCACACATCGACACAAAAGTCAATGATACAAAAGGCTTCCCCTTGAGGGATAGCGAAGCGACGACGCGACACAATGCCTTCCCCTCAAGGGGACTCCTTTTTTCGCCGCCTCGTTTCCGCGCACGCACCAAAAAAGGTGTGACCTTTCGGTCACACCTTTTTCTGCATCAGGAAAGCAATTCCTCCACGCCAACGCCGAACACCTCGGCAAAGGCCTTGAGTTCAATATCCGTAACGAAGCGCTTGCCGCACTCGATCCGTTGAATGGCGTTCTTATCCACGTCAATACCGAGCAGTTGCATCTTATCTGCCAGTGCCCGTTGAGAAAGTTTGGTAGGATACGCGGCACGAAGCGCGCGCAACCGTTCGCCGCAGAGATTGTTTTTTCCGTCATTCTTATTCTTAAACATACGCCTTTATTTCTTGTGGTATTCCACAAACAAGTCGTTGGGCGTACACTCCAAAATATCGCACAGCGCGGCGAGATTGTCAAATTTGATCGCGCTTGTTTCGTTTTCTATCAGCTTTTTGAAATTCTGATAACTAAGCCCGAGTTGCATATACAACCAGTACCTTGTTTTTCCCTTTTCCTTGAGGATCTCATCAATACGAAAATGCACCGTAGCACCCTCCACATTATATCTAATGCATACATTATATATCTGATTTTTCATTGACAAATAGACTTTCACATTCTATAATGTATACATCAGATATCCTAAATGATTCACAAGGGGCTATATATGATCGTTGCATTTTGCGGACACGCCGATTACGTCTCATCTTCAAAGGATAAGGCGCGCGTGCTTGATTTTTTGGAAAGCACAATAAAGAGCGATGGCGTTGAGTTTTTTCTTGGCGGATACGGCTTTTTTGATCAGTTCGCCTTGGAATGTGCCAAAGCATATCGCGCGCGCCACCCAAATGCGACATTGGCGCTTATCACGCCGTACATGCAAACCGAGCGACAAGACCTGTGTGAATATGATACGATACTTTACCCCGCGCTGGAGCACGTGCCGCCACGGTATGCAATTTCGCATCGAAACAGGTGGATCGTCGACCAGGCCGACCTCATCGTTGCCTACGTGACTCGCTCGTACGGCGGTGCATACACAACGTATAGGTATGCCCTGCGGAAAAACAAGGAGATCTTTCATCTCACCGATTAGGAAAAGGGCCTTGCGCGTTTCTTTTTTGAAAATTTCCCCCACACTCTTGCAAAACGCGCAAGAATCTGTTATACTATATAGAGGTATGTGCGAATACGCACGTTCCGTCACAGTAAGCTGTGAAATAAGGCCATACCAGCCGGGGAAGTAGCGGAGCCCTGCACCTGAAATCCGCTGTAGCAGGGGTAGATCCCCTCCTTGAGGACCGACGCGATACGGTCCGGAGCGAGTCTCTCGTGTTGACGAGTGGGTCTTGCGCAATCGGTCGCCGTGAACCATGTCAGGTGGGGAACCAAGCAGCATTAAGCGGTCCCACCGATGTGCCGTGAGGGTGCCTGCTTTGAGCGAGAGGCGAGAATTCCGCGTAAAGGTGACGTTCGATTGGAGGGTGTATGGTCTTATTTTGCAGCTTATTTTTTCAAAAAAGGGGGTGTCACCGTGCATCAGGCATTATATAGAAAATGGCGTCCGCGTACCTTCGACGACGTGTGCGGACAGGAGCATATTACCTCGGTGCTTCGCTTTGAGGTGGCAAACGGTGCGCTCTCGCACGCCTATCTCTTCTGCGGCTCGCGCGGAACAGGTAAGACGACCTGCGCCAAGATCTTAGCCAAGGCCGTGAACTGCGAGTCCCCCAAAAACGGCTCTCCCTGCGGCGAGTGTGCCGCCTGCCGCGCCATCGATTCGGGCGCCGCGACCGACGTCCTGGAAATGGACGCCGCCTCCAACAACGGTGTAGAGAGCATTCGTGATATTCGTGACG
Organism: Eubacteriales bacterium; assembly: GCA_045532805.1. Taxonomy (GTDB): domain Bacteria; phylum Bacillota; class Clostridia; order Oscillospirales; family CAG-272; genus Firm-07. The sequence goes on along the minus strand of JAZSGQ010000094.1, from coordinate 11,321 downwards.
AGGTGGTCTACACGCCCTCCTCGCTCCGCTATCGCGTGTACATCGTGGACGAGGTGCATATGCTCTCGCAGAGCGCCTTCAACGCACTGCTCAAAACACTGGAAGAGCCGCCCGCTCACGTCATCTTTATTTTGGCGACCACCGAACTGCACAAACTCCCCTCCACCATCATCTCGCGCTGTCAGCGCTTTGACTTCCGCCGCATCGCCGTGCCCGTGCTTGCCGCACGCATATCACATATCGCGCGTGAGGAGGGCTTTTCGCTGGACGGTGACGCCGCCGACCGCATTGCCAAAATGGCACAGGGCGGTATGCGCGATGCGATCTCGCTCCTGGAACTCTGCGGCTCCGCAGGGCGTGCGATCGACGTGGAGACCGTCAACGAAATGGTGGGCTCGACGGGGCGCGAGGGACTGTTCCCCTTGCTTCGCGCCGTGAGTGAGGCCGACCTTGACACCATCTTCTCGATCATCGACGAGGCCGTGCGTTCCTCGCGCGACCTGACCGTATTCTGGCAGGATCTGATCTCGCTGTACCGCGACATTCTGGTCATCAAGACCACCAAGACCGCGGGCAAATATCTCGACCTTACCGACGCGGAGACCGCGCAACTCTCCTCGCTTGCCGCCACCTTCCAAAAGCCCACGTTGCTCGCGCACTGTCACCTGTTAGAGGAGGCATTGTTCGCCATGCAACATGCGGGAACGGCCAAGCGTATGATCGCGGAACTCACGCTGGTACGGTTGTGCGATCCGTCGCTTGACACCTCCACCGAGAGTCTGCTCGCGCGCATTGCGCGCCTGGAGGACGCCGTGGCAGGTGTGCGCGTGGCCGCACCCGTGGCAAGCGCACCCACTGTTGCACCCCGAGCCGAGTCGCCCGCAAAGACGCCCGCGCCCGCGGCAAGTGTACCCGTGGCACCCACCCCCACAAAACCCGCACCGAGCGCAAAACCCGCCGCAACGGGGCGCGTACTGCAACGCGTACGCGGCTTTATGAACTGCGTGGAGCGCGTGCGCCGCGAGAACTCGATGCTCGCCTCCTTCCTCACCGATGCGCGTGTGTTCACCGACGAGGCGGGCGGCGTTGTGATCAAACTGGAAAACGATTTTGCACGCATGATGCTGGAAGAGCCCTCGGCGCGCGAACTGCTCTCCCGTGCCCTTGGCGCGGAACTGAAGCGCAGCGTCTCGCCCGATGCCCTCGTGTTTGAGATCCCCGATCCCGCAAAGGACGCGGCGGACACGGTGTTGGACGAGCTGTTAGGTTCTGCGGAATAACGGCATTTCACAAAAGCCCTACGGCATAAAACAACGGTTTCTTGCGAGATTCCAAACGCGAACGTTCGCGTTTGATCCTCCCGACGGTCGGATTTCGACTGCGTCCCGCCCGCGTCATTCTGAGCGAAGCACGCACTCGCGTTGCGAGTGCAGCGAAGTCGAACCGCGAAGCAGCGCCGAGCAAAGCGAAGGTGGAATCTCGGGCGCAACTCCGCTCAAAATGACACGCAAGCGTGTCGCAAAAACCGTCTGAAATCAATCTTTCCCGTGACAGATCCTTCCCAAAAAATATCTCCAAAGGAGTCTTATTATGAAAGCAAATTACAAAGCCCCCAAGGGTATGGGCGGTCCCTCGAATATCAATGCCATGCTGCAGCAGGCACAGAAGATGCAGGCAGATATGGCGGCCAAGCAGGAAGAACTGGAGGGACGCGAATACGAGGTCAGCGCGGGCGGAGGTGCCGTGACCGTGAAGATCAGTGGCAAAAAGCAGATCCTTGCGCTTGATATTGCGCCCGAGATCGTGGATCCCGACGATATTGAGACCCTTTCCGACATTCTCGTTGCCGCCGTGAACGAGGCCATTCGCCGCGTGGAGGATACCGCCGCCGCCGAGATGGAGCAGATCACGGGTGCTATGGGTATGCCCGGTATGGGCGGCATGGGTGGCCTGTTCTGATGTCTGCCATCGAATCTCTGGATATTCTGGCCGAGCAGTTTGCACGGCTCCCCGGCATCGGACGCAAGTCCGCGGAGCGCCTCGCGTACGCCGTACTGGAATACAGTGAGGAGGACATTGAGCGCTTCACCTCGGCTATGGTCGAGGCCAAGGCCAAGATCCACCGTTGCCCCGTGTGTCAGAATCTCACCGACCGTGAGTTGTGCCCCGTTTGCGCCGATCCCTCGCGTGACCGCACCGCCATCTGCGTGGTGGAGGACGCGCGCGCGGTGATGGCCTTTGAGCGTGTGCGCACCTTCCGCGGTGTGTATCACGTACTGCACGGCCTGATCTCTCCCATGTCGGGCATCACGCCCGATGCACTCACGTTGCGCGAACTGCTCGCACGTCTGGAGGACGGCACCGTGAGTGAGGTGATCGTGGCGACCAGTGCCACCACCGAGGGCGAGGCGACCGCTATGTACCTCTCGCGCTTGCTCTCCCCTCTTGGCGTCAAGGTCACGCGCCTGGCGCACGGCATTCCCTTTGGCGGTGCCCTGGAGTATGCCGACGAGATCACGCTCTCCCGTGCGCTGGAGGGCAGACGGAATTTTGAATGATGTGAGGACACGCAAATGAATACGAACGTAAAGATCCTGCTCTCGCGCGGCATGACGATGCCCGCCTATGCAACCAAGGGCTCGGCCGCCGTGGACGTGCGCGCCGCAATCGAGGAGGACGCTCCCGTGACCATCGCCCCCGGCGAACGCGCCATGATCCCCACGGGTATGGCCATCGCACTGGAGAGTGCGAACGTGGTCGCCGTACTGGCGGCTCGCTCGGGTCTTGCCGTCAAGTCGGGCATTAACCTGGCCAACGGCATCGGCGTGATCGACTCGGACTACCGCGGAGAGATCTCGGTGGGTCTTTACAACAGTTCCGACGTGCCCTTTACCGTACATCGCGGCGACCGCATCGCGCAACTGATGTTCCTGCCCGTCTTCACGGCCAACCTCATCAAGGCCGAAACGCTGGACGAGACCGAACGGGGTGCGGGTGGCTTCGGCTCCACGGGTGTCAAGTAATGCGCGTCATTCTTGCCTCCAAATCCCCCAGACGCCGTGAGATCCTTTCCTTCCTTGGCGTGGAATTTGAGATCATCAGCGCCGACGCGGACGAATCCTCGGATATCACCGACCCCGAACTGCTGGTGCGCGAGCTGGCGCTTCGCAAGGGGCGCGCCACAAGAGAATTACTAAAGGCGCGCGGTGAGTGGAATGAGGATACGCTCCTGATCGCCGCCGACACCGTAGTCGCAAACGAAAACAAGATCCTCGGCAAGCCGCAAGACGATGCGGACGCCGCCGCTATGTTGCGCAGCCTTTCGGGCCACGATCACCGCGTGATCAGCGGTGTAGCACTGCTTCACGGCGAGCGCGAGTGCGCCGAGAGCGAGAGCACGCTGGTGCACTTTGCTCCGATGTCCGAAGCGGAGATCGCCTGGTACGTGCAAAGCGGCGAGCCGCGCGACAAGGCGGGCGCCTACGCCGTACAGGGGCTGGCCTCGCTGTTCATCAAGGGACTTCAGGGAGACTACTTCAACGTGGTCGGACTCCCCGTCTATCGCCTTGCTGAAATGACCAAGCAGTTTCTTGGCAGGTCACTTACGGAACTTTAACAAAAGCAAGAGTCCTCTGCTATGCAGGGGACTCTTTTTTTGTTTGTCTGTATATTTTCCAACTTTTTTGAAAATCCGTCCAAAAATCAACGGGGTTTGTCCGAGTGTCCTGCACAGTGCCGACGCTTTCACTTTACCGCGTATCGTTTTCTCACCCCGTTTGGGCACTTCTTGTTTAGGCGTAACGTTACGTAACGTTACGCGTAACGTTACGTAACGCACCAGAAGAAGAATAAGAACAAGAATAAGAATATCAATCAATCATTCTATCGCGCGTGCGCGAGGGCGCGCGTGCGCGGGAGAGAAAAAACGAGTTGTGGAAAAGTCAGGAGGCGCGGGTGGCACTCGCCTCAGCGATCTCGGTCACAAGGATCGAGAGATCGTCTCTGCCCTCCTCGCCCGCACGGGCGAGGACGTGAGAGGCAAAGCGCTCGGCATCGCCGTCAAAGCGTGTGACCAGCATATCGGCAAGCCAGGGGCAATCCTCCTCGCCGCCCGTCACACCGTCACTCACCTGCACGATCACGTCCCCCGGCTCCACGGCAAAGCGCAAGCGCTCCGCGTCCAGCACCTCCAGGATACCAACGGGCGCGGTGCGCGAGAAAAAGCGTGTGGTCCTGCCGCGGCGCAACAGATACGTGGGGGCCGCGCCGCATTTGATCAGCGACGCCTCGCCACTGACGAGATCCACCTCCAGAAGATCCACCGTGGTGCTTGCCTCGTTTTGCCGTCTGCCCCGCGCCGCCAGGACACTGCCCAGCATACGGAGCGAAGTATCGGCGCGGTTGCCCGCGCGAAGGAGCGCGGAGAGCACCGTGGTAGCAAGCGCCGAGCAAAGCGCCGCGCCGTTGCCGCTCCCCATACCGTCGCAAAGGAAGGCGTATTCGATCCCCTGATCGGTAGAAAAGGACATCACGCTGTCCCCGCAATAGCGGCCGCCCGCCATGGCGCGCGTCTGCTTCACGGTGGTAGCGCGCAACGTGGCGCGCTCATAAAAGAGAAGGTCGGGCACACCGTCGGCCTCGCGCGTGTGCGCCTCACCGAGCGGAAAATGACAGCAACCCTCAATAACCTCGCGCAACTCGCGCAACTTCACGTGCCGCCCGGGCAAGCGCAGGCCGCGCAAGAGCACACGGCGGTGCGTCTCGCCGCACACCACCACCGAATCCAGCGTATAGCCGATACGGCGCAACCGCGACGCGATGCGCTCCCCCATCGCGGAATCCGCGCGGTGTGCCTCGCGCCCCGATTCCAATAACTCGTGGAGCACACGCCCCATGGCGGCATAGTCGGCGGCCACTACCGAGGTCTTGTCGCCGCGCAGCGCCTCCTCGCAAAGATATTCCGCGCCCGCGTTGATGCCCTCCAGGATCGAGGGCAGCGCGCGACAGCGCGCACCAAGAGCATCGGGCAGGGCGGCGCGATCGGCGCTCCCCGTACTGTGCAGGGTCGATGCCAGGCACCCCACGGCCTCGGCCGTGGCGGCATACTCGCTCCCCCAACAGATATCGCGGTGCTGGCAGGTGGGGCAAACGCGGTCAAATTCGCGGTCGCACAGGTGCTTGAGCGACGCCACACTCGGCCGCCGACCGCCCCCGCCGAGTTCGTACAGCACGCCCGAGAGCGACGTCATCGCTTCGCCAAGTGCTTCGACGCGTGCCTCTTGATAGGAGAGCGCCATACTCTCGGCCGCCTGCCTCGCCGCACGCGCCCGCCAGAGCGACAGACGTTGCACGGGCGAGCCCTCCACCAGTCCCGCACTGTCACACGCCAGAAACAGCGCGCCCGCCGTGAGCCATGCGGGCAACAGGGCCGTCACGCCCTCCACACCCGACACGGCGAGTGTGTAGAGCACCGCGAGACCGCCGCCCGTGAGAATACCGCCGCCCCGACTGCTTTTTTCCAGGAGCCCAAAGCCCGCACCGCACAAAAGAAAGGCGGGCGCGCTCACGGGAGAAAAGGCAAGCCCCGCGAGAAGGCCGCCCACAGCCCCCGTGAGTACGCCGCGGTGCGCCGAAAGCCAGAAGGCGATCAGCGCCGCCGCCACGGCCGCGGGATAGATGCCCATGAAGGACACCTCTCGCATGGCAAAAACACCAAGCAAAAGCAGTGTCGCAAGACCGATCTCCTTCACGTAGGGCCTTGGTTGTGAGGACTCAAAAAATAGTCCTGAAAGCAACGAACACGCAAGGGGTGCTACCGTAACACTCACAAGCAATCCAAACAAAAAATAGAGCCGAAAATTCGAGCGACAGAGGGCATATACACCAATCGTGAACATCGAAATCGACGAAGCGAGAACTCGGAACCCGATCTTCTCGCCGAACACCTGCGGCCGCGCCCCGCCCTTTTCCAAAGGGAAAAACGAGACTACCAGACGGCAGATGGCGAGCACGCCGAGCGCCGCCACCGAGAGATAGTCGCGCGTGATGACCGCAAACACCGAAACGCCCAGTGCCACTGCGGGAAAGAGCGTCCCCGCCGCACCGCAAAGCGCGATGCCGAAGGGGCGCGCGTCAAACGCGAGCGTGGCGGAGCCGAGTAAAGCCCCTAACGCCGCAAACAATATCCATACCGTCCCCTTTTCCGCGAGTGCGAGCGCGCGCTCGCCGCGCCATCTGCTCCGCAGTTCCGCGCCCCGTCCTATCTGCTTGTCCATTCTGTTCCACCTCCGTTTTTTTTCATTTTAGCGCGTGGTGCGCGCAAAGGGACACGGATACCGCCGACAAAGCGCGTCGCACGGGCGCACGCCGTGTCGGAGTGTGTCGAAGTGCCGCGTTTCGTCGCGGGCAGGCACACCTTTTGTCGAACGATTTTTAGCCGCAAGAGGTATTTTTTTGAAAATGGCTCTTTCGCTTTGCAGCATTTTGTGCTATACTGGAGAAAACGATGAAAAGGGGAGCACACCATGACGTTTCACACCTGTTGCTTTACGGGGCACCGTTTCATACCCGCCGCCGTGCGCGAGGAACTCACCGCCGCGCTTGATCTGCGGATCGCCGCCGTGTACGATCTCGGCGTGCGCGAATTCCGTGCGGGCGGTGCACTCGGCTTTGATACCCTGGCGGCACAGCGCGTGCTGGCCTTCCGCCGCACGCACCCCGACTGCACGTTGCACCTAATGCTTCCCTGCCGCGATCAGCACGCAAAGTGGCGCTTTGGCGACCGCATGACCTACCAAAAATTGCTTTCACACGCCGATCGCGTGACCGTCCTGCAGGAGACCTATACCGCAGGGTGTATGCACGCGCGCAACCGCGCCCTGGTCGAGGGCAGTGATATTTGCCTCGCCTATCTCACGTCCGATGAGGGCGGCACCGCCTACACCTGCTCTTTCGCCAGGACCCACGGCGTCCCCGTGATCAACGTAGCGGGTGACCTCAAATACCTCGCATAAAAAAAGAACGGACTTCCGTCCGTTCTTTTTTGTTACGCCCTTTCCTTGCGGCGATACCACCACACCCCGCCGAGCACGGCGGCAAGCAGGCCGCTGACCACGCCCGCGTGGCGCGTGGCGCGCACGCTCGCCGCGTCTATTTCGGGCGCAACGTCGGGCAAGGGATCGGCGGGCGGCGCGTCCCAGGTGGGCGGCGTGACCTCGACGTCCTGCGACCCGTTCTCCCCACCGCCCAGCGGTGTATCCGTGTCATTCGGGGGAATATCCGCACCGTCCGAGGGGATATCGGGTGTGCTCGGCTCTTCTATGACGGGAATCGCCTCAAAGACCGCCGTGAGGGTGCGCGTGGCGGCGGTGAGTGTATCGCCCGCCTTCAGGACCGCACCCGCACCGTCCTCCCAATGTAAAAAGACGTACCCTTCGCGCGCGGGCGCAGTACTGAGCACGCGCGGCGTATCCGTGCTGTAATACGTACCCACGTACAGTTCACTGCCCGCCGATACGTAGCGCACGGTAAAGGAATAGGGCGCTACGAAATCCGCATACTCGAGCGAGATATACGCGGTCTTTCCCCCATACTCGATCTCCCCCCAACCGTTCTTGATCGAACGCACCGTCACGCACGCGCCGCGTGAGAGCGTGCCGCGCTTGGTGGCGCTTTGCGACGCCGTGGCGCGCACGTTGAGGAAGTCGTACGTAACGGCGTACACGCCGGGCGCGACGTCCTCGGCCGCCGTGCGGCTCACACCGAGGGTCTTACCACCATACGAGGGCAATCCGTAGCCCACGATATAGGTGTCGGTCAGGGCATAATCGCGGAGCGACACACGGTCCGAGGAGTTGCCCTCCACCGTGTACACGCGCCCGTTTTTCACGTAGCGCACGATCCCCACGTGATCCGAGGCGCGCGCCGTGCCCGACGAGCGGAAGAAGATCAGATCCCCCGCTTTTGGCGAATATCCCGTGGAACGGGTGCGATATTGACCCAGTTCAGTCAACTCCTCCAGCCAGAGCGTGCAACTGGCAAAGAGCCCGCCCGCGCGCTCCCCCGCGCCCGCTTGCACAAGGCACCAGGACACAAACGCGGCGCACCATGCATACGCGTAAGTGCCGCCTACGCGCCCGTACGCCAGATTATATTCGGTATAGTTCCCGCTCCCCGAAGTGGTGCCGCCGTAACCTGCGGCACTGTTCGCCTCGTGATAGCCAATCTGCGAGAGCGCGACCGAAACCGTGTCAAACGCCTCGTCTCCCGTGGCGGGCACCGTTTTCAGATTCTGATAGTATGTAGACGCGCGGTAAGCACTTGACGGCGACCACGCGGGATCGATCGCCGAGGCGGCAAGGGGCGTGCACAGAACGCCAAGGGCGGCGAGCACGGCAGGCACCGCACGGCACAGTCTTTTGTATTTCATTTGCTTTTCCTCCTTCTGCTCGTTTTTACTCTTCTGCTCTATTTTACCATACAGAAAGGGCGAAATGCAAATGTAATATATGGAAAGGCCCCGTAACGGTGCGAGTTTTGCGCGTTATACCAACGTACGCGCGCACAAAGAAAATGCGCGCACCCCTTGACGCGCGCGCCGAAATGGGATATACTTAAATCAGAGTAACGTTTGAAAGGAGGTACCCCGCGTGAAGGATCTTCATAGGGCCGTACGCCAACTGTATCTGCAGGCCTTCGAGGGCGAGGACCCCGCCTTTCTCGATCGCCTCATGGCCATCGGCTTTCCCCATCACCTTATGGCGATCGGAGACCACGGCAAATTAGTCTCGATGCTGTTTGCCCTGCCCTACCCCATCGTGACGGAGCATGGCGTAATCGAGGCGCGCTACCTCTACGCTGTGGCTACCGACAAGGCCTATCGCGGGAAAGGGTACGCCAAGCGCTTGCTGGCCGAGGCCGCCGTCGGGGGCACCCCCGTGTTCCTGCGCCCGATGTCCCCCTCTCTTTTCTCGTTTTACGAGAGTGCGGGTTTCTCTCCCTTCTCGCCGCACCGTGAACTTTGCGGCGACGTGCAGGACTGCCACCGCCACCTCGCGGGCAATATCCGCATCCTTTCGATCTCGGATTATCTCACGGCGCGCGACGTGCTGACACCGATGCCGCACTGTCGCCCCACCGCCCGTGTGTTGGAACTCGCTTTCTACGGCGGCGGTGCCGTGGGCGAGGACGGGCGTTTTGCCGCCCTTTACGTAAAACGGGGCGACACGGTACTGTTTAAGGAGTGGTACGGCGATCGCGAGTGTATCCCGTATGCGGCCGCGTTCCTTGGTGCCACACACTATCAGGCGCGCTTCCCCGATGAGAACGGCACGCCCTTTGGCGTTGGCATCGGCGTGCCCGAGGGCACCGTGTTCCTCGCGGCAATGGACTGATATGAAGGACCGCGTAATACTGCACTGCGACTGCAACGGTTTCTTTGCATCGGTAGAAACCTTGTTGCGTCCCGAACTTGCGAACGTGCCGATGGCCGTCACGGGTGACCCCGAGAACCGACACGGCATCATTTTAGCCAAGAACGAAAAAGCAAAGGCCTATGGCGTGCAGACCGCCGAGACCATCTGGTCGGCCAAGCAAAAATGCAAGCATCTTGTCTGCGTGCTCCCCCACCACGATCTGTACAGTGAGATCTCGCGCCGCGTCAATGCGATCTATCTGGACTACACCGACCTCGTTGATCCCTTCGGCATTGACGAGTCCTTTCTCGACGTCACGGGCAGCATGCGATTATTTGACTGCACACCGCGCGAACTTGCCGACCGCATTCGTGAGCGCGTGAAGCGTGAGATCGGCATCACCATTTCGGTGGGCGTCAGTTTTTGCCGTGTGTTTGCCAAACTCGGCAGTGACTACAAAAAGCCCGACGCCACCACCGTGATCGACCGTGACACGCTCGAAGAAATCGCATTTCCGCTACCCGTTTCGGCACTTCTCGGTGCGGGACGGCGCACCACCGAGGCACTGCGCGCCTTGAGTATTCTCACCATAGGTGACCTGGCGCGTGCCGACCGCTCGTTGCTTGTGCGCCGACTTGGCGAGGCGGGCGACACCCTATGGCGCTACGCAAACGGCCTGGACGAGGAGCCCGTGCGCGCCTTTCACGACCGTCCCGCGCCCAAGTCCGTGGGCAACGGCATGACCTTTCGCCGCGACATCGTGGGCGAGGCCGAGATCCGCTCGGGCGTGATGGCACTGTGCGACTCGGTGGCCGCCAGACTGCGCGCCAAGGATCGCAAAGCAAGCGTGATCCAGGTGCAGGTCAAGACCCCCGATTTCCGCACCGTTCAGCGTCAATGCACCTTAAAGCGCGCCACGTGGTTGCGCGTGGAACTGGTGGAACACGCCATGCAATTGATCCGTGCCGCCATGGGCGGCTACGGCTTCGCCATTCGAACCCTCACGGTCACGGCATCGGGGCTTGTGCCCCCGGGCGAGACCGTGGAGCAGCTGGATATCTTTACCACAGCCCCCGAGGAAAAAGGCAAACAGGAAGCCGTGGAGGACGCCCTGACCGAGATCCGTCGCAAGCACGGACGCGGCAGTATCTCTCTCGGTTATTATCAGAATCCCGACATCGGCGTGACGGGGGAGAACAAACCCAAGGAGGAGTCCCAATGAAGCACAAAGGCATGACTGTTTACGGTATTGTGAGTGCCGCACTGCTCACGCTGGCGAACGTGGCACACGCGATCTGGACGGTAGAACTGATCCTTTCTCACATCAACGACGGCGGCAAGGGGCTTGCCATGGGCTTTATCGTGGTCTTTACCGTGATCACCGAGGCCGCCTGCGTGCCGATCCTGCTCGCGGCGCTCCTGTTTTTTATCCTGCACCGATACCGCCGCGCGGCAAGGCCCGTGCTCCTTTGTAATATCGCGCTCGCGGCGCTGCTCACAGCCCAGATCACAGCAGCGCTCTTTCTCATGTTTTAAGGAGGATCATTATGAAACACGTTGGTTCTGCAGTCTATGCCTTGATCAACACCGTTCTGCTGGCACTTGCCAACTCCTGCCACCTTCCGTTTACGCTCTGGCTCACGCTGGAGCAGATCAGAACAGGCTGGGGCGGCGGCACGGGCATTGAAATGGCGGCGCTCCTTCCGATCCTGTTTCAAATGCTCTCTGTCCCCGTGCTGCTCTCGGCACTTGTATTTTTCATTCTGCCCACGCGCCGCCGTGCGCCGCGTGGCCTCACGGTTGCGACAGCGGCGCTCTTTTTCGCGTTGCTCGTGCAATACGGTCTGTTCCACCTGTTCGCCTTCTGCTGAGATGCAAAAAGGCCCGAGAACGGTATGCGTTCTCGGG
>JAZSGQ010000012.1:0-3845 GCA_045532805.1 Eubacteriales bacterium | reverse complement strand
CGGCTTCCGCGCTTTTTTTGTTTACCGTGATCAGTCGGTCACGTAGGGCAGCAGGGCTGCCTGACGGGAACGCTTGATAGCGGTGTTCAGCTCACGCTGGTGCTTTGCGCAAGCACCGGAGATTCTGCGGGGCAGGATCTTGCCGCGCTCGCTGATAAACTTTCTAAGTCTCGCGGTGTCCTTGTAATCGATGAACTCAACCTTGTCCGCGCAGAAAATGCAAACCTTTTTTCTCTTGCGGTTCATAGGACGAGCAGGACGTGCCACATTCTCGGTTCTATCCATGATAACGAAATCCTCCTGTTAAATTTGATGAGAGACGTGCCCGAATCAGAAGGGCAGGTCTTCTTCCGTCTTCATCTCCTCAAAGTTGGGAGCACCCGTTGCGGGGGTAGAGAAGGACGGAGCAGTGTAAGCGTCAGGCGTGTAGGGTGCAGGGGCTGCTGCGTCGGAGCGGCTGTCAACGAACATTGCTTCGTCAACGACCACCTCGGTGGCGTAGCGTCTGTTGCCCTGCTGGTCCTGCCAGCTTCTGGTTTGAAGGGAGCCCGTCACGCAAAGTGCGGAACCCTTCTTGAAATACTTGGAAATGAATTCTGCCGTCTGGCGCCATGCTACCACGCTGATGAAATCAGCCTGCTGAGCAGGTGCCGCATCGGCGGAACGGGACTGGAATCTGCGATTGACGGCAAGCGTAAAGGTGACAACAGCAATGCCGCTTTGGGTCTGCTTGAGCTCAGGATCGGCGGTCAGCCGTCCGCAGAGCACGACTTTGTTGAGATTCAAACTTGACATACCAAACGCCTCCTTGTTTTATTTCCGACAGATTAAGCCTCGGTCTCGGCAGCAGGAGCCTCAGCGGCCTCCGCAACCTCGGCCACGGGTGCTTCCTCGGCAACCTCGGCAACGACCTCGGCAGTTTCCTCGACGGGAGCGGGAGCAGCCTTTGCAACTGCCTCGTACTCCAGACGAATGACCAGAGAACGCATGACGTTTTCGTCGATGTTGAACAGACGATCAAGCTCAGCGGGGAAAGCGGGCTCGGACTTGAAAGTGACGACAGTGTAGTAGCCCTCGGGCTTGTCGTTGATGGGGTATGCAAGACGACGCTTGCCCCAATCAGACACTTCCACGATCTCGGCATTCTTGGCGATGATATCCGTGAACTTTGCAACGGACGCCTTGGCCGCCTCCTCACCGTTTTCAACGTCAACGATGAACAGGGTTTCGTAAGAATTGATGACCTTTTCCATATTTTACACCTCCCTATGGACATAAGACCGCACACATCACAAAATTTATATGCGGTAAGGAGACGAGCACGCCGCGGTTTGCTTCGGCCCGCTCGTATCACCCGAATATTTTACCACGGAACGAGCTCTTTGTCAAGCCCTTTTTGCTTTTCTTGCCGTTTTTTGTGCTAAATTTCTTCATTTTGGCAGGCAAAACGGGGCGGCTTGGGCTATTTCTATAAAAAAACGAAAAAAGATAAAAAAGTGCTTGACAAGGGCGTGCGGTTGTGGTATACTCTGTAAAGGATTTTGCTTTACAGCGAGGCGGTGAGGAAAATGTTTGAAAAAAATCTGGCAATTTCCGACCTGCTGGACGAGTACGCCGCGGTTCTGACACAGCGCCACCGCGTACTGCTGGATTACTACTACAATCAGGACCTCTCGCTTGCCGAGATCGCGGCCCTCGTGGGCATTTCACGTCAGGGCGTGCGCGACGGCATCAAGAAGGCCGAGCGTGAACTGTTCTCGCTGGAGGAAAATCTGCATCTGGTACAGCGCTTTTTCGCCGTGCGTGCCGAGGCCGACAGGATCCTCGCGGATTGCACGGAGGAAACGCGGCGTGCCGTAACTGCGTTGCTTTGCAAAGCAGGTATGGAGGAAAGTGAGGGCACATCCTATGGGAATGTTTGAAAGCTTAAGCGAAAAACTCAATAACGCCTTCAAGTTCTTCCGCAACAAGGGTAAGTTGACCGAGGCGGACGTCAAGGCAGGCATGCGCGAGATCAAACTGGCGTTGCTTGAGGCAGATGTGAACTTCAAGGTCGTGCGCGACTTTGTGAAGATGGTGTCCGAGCGTGCGGTGGGTGCCGAGGTGCTGGAATCTCTCGTGCCCGCACAGCACATCGTGAAGATCGTCAATGAGGAACTCATCAAACTGATGGGCACCTCACAGGCCAAACTCACCATTGCACCCAAGCCCCCCACGGTCGTGATGATGGTCGGCTTGCAGGGCGCAGGTAAGACCACACACGCGGGCAAACTCGCGGGTATGTATAAAAAGCAGGGCAAAAATCCCTTACTTGTTGCCTGTGACGTGTACCGTCCCGCGGCGATCAAGCAACTTGAGATCGTAGGCGAGAAGTTGGGGATCCCCGTCTTCACGCTGGGCGACAAGGAAAAGCCCGTGAAGATCGCCAAGGAGGGCCTCAAATACGCCGAGAAAAAGGGCTACGATATGGTGTTCATCGACACCGCAGGCCGCTTGCATATCGACGAGGAGCTCATGGGCGAACTTCAGGACATCAAAAAGGCCGTGGAGCCCACTGAGATCCTGCTCACGGTGGACGCTATGATCGGCCAGGACGCCGTAACAGTGGCAGAGCACTTCAACGGCCAGTTGGACGTGACGGGTGTGATCCTGACCAAACTGGACGGCGACACCCGTGGCGGTGCGGCACTTTCGGTGCGGCACGTGACGGGCAAGCCCATCAAGTTCGTGGGCGTGGGCGAGAAGCTGGATGCCATCGAACCCTTCTATCCCGACCGTATGGCCAGCCGAATCCTTGGCATGGGCGACGTGCTGTCGCTCATTGAAAAGGCCGAGCAGGCCTTTGACCAGAAGCAGGCGGCGGAGTTGGAGAAGAAGATACGCGAATCCACCTTTACCCTGGACGATTACCTTCAGCAGTTCGCACAACTCAAGAAGATGGGCAATCTGGAGAGTCTCATGGGTATGATGCCCGGCGTGAAGCCCGGCGCACTCAAGGACGCCAAGATCGACGAAAAGCAGATCGCGCGCACCGAGGCGATCATTCGCTCCATGACGATGCGCGAGCGCACCAAGCCCGAGATCATCAATGCGTCGCGCAAGCAACGTATTGCCAAGGGCAGCAGCACCTCCGTGGAGGAGGTCAACAAGTTGCTCAAACAGTTTGATACCGTACGCAAGATGATGAAACAACTGGCGGGCGGCGGTATGAAGCACGGCAAATTCGGCAAGATGAAACTTCCGTTCTGACGGATTTTTTATAAATTTGATTCCAATATAAAAACAAAAACAAAACAAGAAGGAGACTTACTACCATGGTTAAAATCAGACTTACCCGCACCGGCAAGACGCACGCTGCCTGCTACCGCATCGTTGTTGCTGATCAGCGTTCCCCCCGTGACGGCCGCTTCATCGAGGAGATCGGCTTCTACAATCCCGGCTCCAAGGAGCTCAAGGTCAATGAGGAGTCCGCAAAGACCTGGCTCAAGAACGGCGCTCAGCCCAGCGACACTGTGAAGGCACTGCTCAAGAAGGCCGGCGTCATCGCTTGATGCACCGGAGGTCTTCCAGATGCAGAGTTTAAAGGACATTCTTGCCGACATCGCCCGTGCCATCGTGGATCATCCCGATGACGTGGTGGTGACCGAGCAGGAAAAAGGGGATGACATTACGCTCATTCTCAACGTGCACCCCGACGATATGGGTATGGTGATCGGCCGCCACGGTCGCATTGCCAAGGCCATTCGCTCGGTGATGAAGTCCGCCGCTACGACGGCAGGCAAAAAGGTAAACGTGGAGATCAAGGATTGATCTGCCAAAAAAGCGCGCACACCGTCCTGGCCTTC
>JAZSGQ010000086.1:0-15945 GCA_045532805.1 Eubacteriales bacterium | reverse complement strand
AGAGCGACGCCCGCTCGCGAGGCGGCGGCAAGGTGCAGACTTTTCGCGCAACGCGCGAAAAACCAGCCATCCCCTTCGCCGCGGGCGTTTTTTACATCTCGGAAATCTTTTTGATCCTGTCGTAGCACGTGGCAAGGTACGCCTCGTGTGACATGGCAAGATACGTATCGGACCTCTTTTGCGAGACCTCCAGCATCAGCGAGCCCGCATATCCGTACGCGTCGAGTTTGCGCATCATTTGCGTATAGTCATAATCGCCGTCAAAGGGGAGCAGATGCAGATCGGGGTCACTCGTTCTGTCCTCCAGGGCACGGCCGAAGTTATCGTGAATGTGCATGCAACACACGTGGGTCGTAAACACGTCCATCATACTGACCGTTTTGGTGTAGCAGTGCTCGTGACCGCAGTCAAAGCAAAAACGCACGTTGTCAAGATCCCAATAACGATCCACCAGGCATGCAAGGTTGCCAAGCAGGCGCAGATTCTCAAACGCGAGCACCACGCCGCGCTCTCTTGCGTACAAAACCAGTTCGTCATAGCGGGCAAGACCAAGGTCATTCACCTGCGGTGCTTTCCAGCCGCTGGAGACGTGCGTGATCACGCTTTTGATGCCGTTTTCTGCGGCGGCATCGATCGACTCCTTCATATAGTCGAACACCGTAAGATATCCCATACCCGGCATCCACATCTCGTTGATGTGATGGAAGGGCGCGTGAATGAACTCGTATTCCAGCCCCAGTTCATCGGCGCGCGCCTTGATGGTGGCCACCTCGTCGCGGTGGTATGCCATCGTGAAAAACGCTTCAAATCCCGCTTCTTTGAGGGCGGGCAGTGCCTCCAGTTCGCTCACGCCGTCAAGGCAGGCCGCGTTGATGCCAAGCTTTCTTTTCATGTTTCTCGCTCCTTTTTATCAAACTGTACCTTCATTATACGTTTTTCGTGCGAAATGTCAATAACGATTCATAAGAAAATATGTCGCGGATCACCACACTTTGGGTAAAAACACAGTTGCGTCTTTTGGAAAATCGTGTTATAATGGTGTCGAAAATAAAAAAAGAGAGGCAACAGTATGATACGATTTGGTACGGGTGGCTGGCGCGCCATCATCGGCGAGGATTTCATCAAACGCAACGTATGTCTTGTGACCGAGGGCATCTGTGCCCTGATGCGCGAGGAAGGCAAAACCGACCGACCGCTGATGTTGGGATGGGACAACCGCTTCCTGTCGGACACGGCGGCCGTATGGATGGCCGAGGTGTTTGCCGCAAATGGGATCACCGTATGGATGACGGACTGCTGTACCCCCACACCGATGGTGATGCACACCGTGATGCGCGAGCAACTCTTTTACGGCGTGGAGATCACCGCCTCGCACAACCCCGCGGCTTACAACGGCATCAAGTTGATCGTGGAAGAAGGGCGCGACGCGCCCCTGGAGACCACCGCGCGTCTTGAGGCACTGATCGACGAGATCGAGGCAAAAGGCCTTCCCTCTCCCGCCATGCCCCTTGAAAAAGCCGTGGAGCAGGGCCTTGTATGCTACCGCAAAAATCCCCTTGACCGCTTTATCGGCGATATCCTGTCCGTAATGGACACAGAGCGCATCCGCGAGCGCGGTTCACGCGTGCTGTTCGACCCGATGTACGGCTCGGGCTATACTTCGCTCCTTACCATTCTGAACACGGCGGGGTGCGAGGTGGACGTGATCCACAACTATCGCGACGCGCACTTCGGCGGCCGAAATCCCGCACCTGCACCCGAAACGCTCGGCGAACTGCGCGAGCGCGTGGTAGCGGGCGGATATGAACTCGGCATCGCACTGGACGGCGACGGTGACCGACTGGGCATCATCGACGCGAGCGGCCGTTATCTGAGCGCCAACGAGATCCTTGTCATGCTCTACTGGTATCTGCATGAGGTCAAGGGTTGGCAGGGCGGCGTGGTGCGCAATCTTGCCACCACACATATGCTGGACGTGATGGCCGCAGACTTCGGCGAGGTCTGCCGTGAGGTGCCCGTCGGCTTCAAATACGTATCTGCGGGAATCGACGAGATAGACGCCGTACTTGGCGGCGAATCCTCGGGCGGTCTGACCGTGCGCGGTCACATTCACGGCAAGGATTCGGTCTACGCCGCAAGTCTTTTCGTGGAGATGATCTCGGTGACGGGCAAATCTCCCTCGGCTCTGATCGACGAACTGGAGCGCCGCTACGGCCACTTTGAGATGGTCGAGGATAACATCACCTTTGACCCCGCCGTAAAAGGAACGTTGCAACACATCATCTTCGAGCAAAAGGCGCTTCCCGCCTTTGATCTGCCCATTGCACGCGTCAGTTACGAGGACGGTTGCAAGGTCTGTTTTGACGACAACAGTTTCGTGATTTGCCGCTTCTCAGGCACCGAGCCCCTGTTGCGCATCTTTGCCGAGGCGAGAGACGCCGCCACGGCCCGCACGTACATCAAAGCATTCCGCGAACTCCTGTCCCTGGAAAGGACACCCGCATATCACTGAAAAGAGAGGTGCCTATTATGAATTGTAACGTATACACTGCCCTGCAGGGCGAGGTCGCCGCATTCGCCGCCAAGGAGCTTTGGCGCTACTTGACGCAGATCGACAGCACGCTCGTGGAAGGCGAGGGCGGTATCAACCTGGTGCTTCGACTTACCGACAAGCCCTCCCGCGACGTGGATCACATCGACATCAAGGTAGAAAACGGCCGTGGCTATATCAGCGGCGCGAATGAAGGCGCGCTGCTCATCGCCGTCTACCGCTTCCTTTTCGAGCTTGGCTGTCGCTTCACGTTCCCCGGTAAGGGTGGCGAGCATATCCCCGAAAAGGTGCTGACCCCCGACGCGCTGTGCGTCAGCGTGTGTGAAACGCCCTCCCGCCGCCACAGAGGCGTGTGCATTGAGGGTGGCGTCTCCGAGGAGAACGTACGCGAAATGATCGACTTCCTGCCCAAGGTAGGTATGAACAGTTATTTCTTCCAGTTCTTCAGCCCCTCCATCTTTTTCCGCCGTTGGTACGAACACCACAGAAATCCCTTGGTCGCACCCGAGGAGTTTGACCAGGCACGCATGGACGCGATCCACGAGCGTCTGATCGGTGAGGTAACAAAGCGCGGCCTTCGTCATCACGCCGTGGGACACGGCTGGACCTGCGAGCCCTTCGGTGTGCACGCAACGGGCTGGGATCAGTTTGACCTCTCCACGCTTCCCGCCGACTTTATCGAGGCATCGGCTTTAGTGAACGGCGCACGCGGCGCCTACCGCGGCGTACCGCTCAACACCAATCTGTGCTACTCCAACCCCACCGTTCGCAACAAGATGAGCGATGCTATTACCGAGTATTGCCGCACGCACAAGAACGTTGACATCGTTCACCTGTGGCTGGCAGACGGCACGAACAACAACTGCGAGTGCGAGAACTGCCGCAAGGCGCTCCCCTCCGACTTCTACGTGATGCTCCTGAATGAACTGGACGAGAAGTTGACCGCCGCAGGACTTGACACCAAGATCGTGTTCCTCATGTACGTGGACCTGTTGTGGGCCCCCGAGCACGAGGTCATCAAGAACCCCGATCGCTTTATCGCCATGTTCGCGCCCATCAAGCGCACCTACTCGCACACGCTTCGTGAGGGTGCGGCAGGCGCAGATAACATGGTGCTTCCGCCCTACGTGCGCAACAAACTCCACTTCTCCGACGACGTAGCAGACAACGTCGCACATCGGAACGAGTGGCGCAGAGCGTTTAACGGCAGCGCGTTCCTCTTCGACTATCACCTGATGTGGGATCATTCCAAGGATCCCGGATATATGCAGTGCGCTAAGACCTTGTTTGAGGATATGAAGGATCTGGACGTGGTCGGTATGGACGGTATGATCAGTTGCCAGCTTTCCCGTTGCTCCTTCCCCACGGGTCTGCCGCTTTACGGTATGGCAAAGGCACTCTGGAACAAGGACGCCGACTTTGATGCGACCGCCGACGAGTACTTCACGGCCGAGTTTGGCAAGGCCGCAGGCGACGTGCGCGCGTACCTCACCGAACTGTCCCGTCGCTTTGATCCCGTCTATATCCGCGCTGAGAAGCCGCGCGTGGATCCCGAGGCCACCGCGCTTTACGATACGATCCCCACGCTGATCGCCGAGTTCCGCGCCGCGCACCCCGAAATGAGCGTGCAAAGCGAGAGCGAGGCATGGCGCATTCTTGCCTATCATGCCGACGCTTGCCTGATGATGGCCGCGATCCTGGCGGCACGTGCGCGCGGCGAGAACCGCGTGGATCTTGCCGAGGCACTGCGCACCTACGTCTGGCACATCGAGCCCGAGGTACAGTGCAGACTCGACGCCTACCTGTTCAATCGTCGCTTTGTCTCCCGCTCACTGCTTGACACCCAGGTCAAGACCGTGACGCAATAAATCAAAAAAGACCTCTGACACCGTCAGAGGTCTTTTTTTGATCAGAACCAACTCGTGATGAAAATTTCAAGTCCGATGAAGATGAGGATCGCACCGCCCAAAATGCCCGCCTTGCCCGCAAGGCAGGTGCCCGCGCGACGGCCGATGAAGAGTCCTCCCATACAGATGCCGAAGGTCACCACGGCAATGATAAGGGCCGCGAGGAGTGCCGAGGGCAGATCGTACTCCGCGATCGTGAAGCCGACGGAGAGCGCGTCGATCGAGGTGGCAACACCCTGCACAAGAAGCGCGGCAAAGCCGACACCCGGCTTTTCGCACGGGCACGCATTGCGCGTTTTGATACCCTCGATCAGCATCTTGCCGCCGATAAAGCCGAGCAGCGCGAGCGCGATCCACGGGATCGCCTTCTCAAAGGACTTGAAATACTGCAGCACGGTGTGCACACAGATCCAGCCGAGCATGGGCATGAGCGCCTGGAAGAGCGCGAACACGCCCGCGATGCCGCACATTCTGCGGCGCGACATACACGGCTCGTTGAGGCCATTGGCAAGCGACACCGAAAAGGCGTCCATGGCAAGTCCCACACCAAGCAGCACACTATTGAAATAGAAAGTAAAATCCAACGGCATTTTTATTATCCTCCTTAGCCGCGCGGCTAAAAAAAATCCAAGCACGAAAGCCGTACTTGGACAAAGCACCCATGCACGGCCGATCCCCGATCGGTTTGGTACATGAGTCTCGCGATTCAAAGCAAGCCAGACCTTGCGGTCAGTATGTTGACTTGCTACACAATGGGTGCACTGTGCTTGCTACTCCCTCACAAGACGGTATTATAGCACACAGGGCACGGTTTGTCAAGCAAAAAAATCCGAAGGTCGGAAAAATACCGACCTTCGGATTTTTTGTATGGAATCAGGACTCCAAGGACGCGATCAACTGCGGCAGCGCCTTCTCAAAGCGTACGCCGTACCAGTGCGATTCGTCGGTGGCGCGCATGGCGGCGACGGTAAAGTCGGCGGCGACCTTTGCGGCCTCCAGCGGCGTTTTGCCGCGAAGCAATGCACCCACAAACGAGGAAGCGAACACGTCGCCTGTGCCGTGGCTGTTGCGCGGCAGGCGCTCGTGGTGGTAGTAGGAGATCTCGCTATCCTTCTCCCCCAGCACCGCCACACCGATCTTGCCCGCCTCATAGGAAACACCCGTGAGCACGACCGTCTTCGCGCCAAGCGCAAGCATCTTATCCATCAGCGCGCGGATATACGCCTCATCATAGCCCTCGGCCATATAGGGCATGCCGACCATCAGCGCGGCCTCGGTAATGTTGGGCAGTACGATATCGGCCTTGGCGCAAAGCCCTGCCATGGCAGCGGCAAAATCCTCGTCAAAGCCGTGGTAGAGCTTGCCGTGGTCTGCCATGGCGGGATCCACGATCTTGATACAATCGGGAGCGGCCACGCGCTCAAATAGCTCGCCGACCAGCGCGATCTGGCGCTTTGATCCAAGATAGCCTGTATAAATAGCATCAAACGCGATGCCCTCGCGCTCCCAATGCTCCCTGATGGCGGGAATATCATCGGTGAGGTCGCGGAAGGTAAAGCCCTTGAAGCCGCCCGTGTGCGTGGAAAGCACGGCGGAGGGCAGAATGGCGGTCTCAATGCCGCAAGCAGAAATGATGGGCAACGCCACCGTCAGGGAGCACTGACCCACGCAGGAGATATCCTGTACTGTAAGCGCCAACGTATCCTTCACGAAAATCATCTCCTTTTTGTTGATGAATTGATTATATCACAATTCCCTATACTTGAAAAGTAGGCAAATGTAAATTTTTCATGTAGATCGGCACGTTCTATGTGCGTGCCCCTTCACATACAATGGAGCAAGGGGGGATTCGATGCAGAACGTGATGGTCAACCCGCGGGAACTTTTGCCAAGCGTGCTTGGCGAATTGCTCCCCGCGCGGTTGAAAGAGGAGTTGGAAAAAGTTGTCCCCGCGGGCCTTTTCCCCGAGGAGTTGCGACTTCGGCGCGGCAGATGCGCGTCGGTGTCGGTCGGTGGGATGAACCTGCGCCTTGACTGTGTGTTCACGGGCGAGGAGATGGACGCACTTCTGCTCCTTCTTTGCGGCGGCTCTCTGTACGCCCACGGCGACACGCTTTGTCGCGGCTACCTCACGCTTCCTTACGGGATCCGCGTGGGGGTGTGCGGTCACGCCAACACGGTAGAAGACCGCGTGGTGGGCATCACGGATATTTCCGCCTTCGTCATTCGCATTCCGCACCGTGCGCCGCGCATTGGCGGCGAGATCTGCGGACTGTTGCGCGATCGCCCCCTTGCGGGCGGTGTACTGATCTTTGCACCGCCCGCCGTTGGCAAAACCACGCTCCTGCGCGCCGTGTGCGCCCGTATGGCGGACGGCGAGGACCCCTGGCGCGTGGTGGTGGTCGACACGCGGGGCGAACTTTCCTTTTCACTGGATTCGCCCCGTCTTTTGGTGGACGTGCTCACGGAATACCCGCGCGGGGTGGGCATCTCGATTGCCGCGCGCAGTATGGCGGCACAACTCATTGTATGCGATGAGATCGGAGATCTGGAGGAGGCAAGAGAGATCGTAGCCGCGGGCGGCTGTGGCGTGCCCTTGCTGGCAAGTGCCCACGCGGGGACCCTTGCCGATCTGCTTGCCCGCCCCGCTTTTGCCCTCTTGCACGAAGCGCGGTGTTTTGGCACGTACGTGCGCATCACGCGGCACGAAGAGCGCTTTGATTTTCGGTACGACGTGGTCACAAGGGAGGCGGCAGATGCACTTTGTTAAACTACTGGGGCTTGTGGCACTGTTCGTCTCAGGCACAGTAACGGGCGTACTCCTCACGGGGTTTGAAAGGCGCCGATACAGACAAGCCGAGGGCTTCGTGGCGCTCGTGCGGCACATTCGCTTGCAGATCGACTGCTTTTCCCTGCCCGTGGAGCGCATTCTCTCCACCCTGGACGAGGGACTGCGCGCGGACTGCGCCCTGCCCGCGAGGGCCGCCAGTTTTCCCGCGCTCCTGCAAGGGACACGGCTGTTTCTCCCGCCCGAGATGCGCGACCTGCTGATCGGCTTTTCCGCAGATCTCGGTGCCAGTTACCGCGAGGATCAGTTGCGCTGTTGCGATTACTACCTCGCGCGCCTTATGCCGCATTGTGAGCGGATCCGCGAGGAACTGCCGCGCAAAATGCGCCTGTGGCTTCTGCTCCCACCCGCGCTTTCGGGGGCGCTGATTTTGATGTTGATCTGAACGGAGGGTACAAAATGGATGTCAGTCTGATCCTGCGCGTTGCGGGCGTGGGGCTTCTGGTGGCGATCGCCACCCAGATCCTTTCCAAGAGCGGTCGGGACGAGCAGGCCACCTTCGTGGCGATCGCGGGGATCCTTGTGGTATTTTTGATGCTTGTGCAAGAGATCGGCGATCTGTTCGCCACCGTGCGGACGATCTTTGGCTTCTGATGGGCGTGTTACAGATTGCGGGCTGTGCACTGCTGTCCTGTATGCTTCTGCTCTGCCTGCGCGAACTGCGCCCCTCCTTTACCGCACCCGTGCGCCTCGCGGTCACGGTGGTACTCACGGGGGCGGCGTTTGCTATGCTCTCGCCCGTGGTCACACAGATGCGTGCGTTGCTCAACGCCACCGACGCGGACGAGTTCGCCACCCTGTTGCTTCGCGCGCTCGGGATCGCTCTGATTTGCGAACTTTCCGCCTCCTTTTGCGAGGATCTCGGCGAGAGTGCGATCGCAAAGGGCGTGAGTCTGTTCGGAAAAATGGAGATCCTGATCCTTTGCTTACCGCTGATGGAACGGATCCTCGGAATGGCAAAGGAGTTGTTGCAATATTGAAAAAAGCCCTGATACGGTGCGTGTTTTTCCTGATTCTCGTGTCGGTCTTTGCCCTCACGGCATCGGCCGAGGGGAACGCGGAAGAGCAGTACCGCGAATTCCTTGACGCAATCCCCGAAGAAGTGGCGGACTACCTTCCCTCCACGCTCCTTGAAGCAACACCCGAGGACGGTGCCGAGGCGCTGGAGAAGGCAGGCGACGTGCGCGAGATCCTCTCTGCGGTCGGCGCCATCACGGGGCTCGCGTTTGGCAAGGCGCTCTCCCTGCTTGCCAAGATCTGCGGACTTTTGCTCTTGGCGGCGGTCTTTCGCTCACTCGCGCCCGAACAAAAACACGGCGCAGGGGCGGCATTTTCCTTTTGCTCCACGCTCACGCTTTCGGGGCTTCTGCTCGCGCTTCAACGCGACCGTTTCGCCGCAATTTCCACATTTTTCGATACCGTCCGCGGCCTTTCCGTCGCTTTTCTGCCCTTGATGGGCACGTTATACGCGATGGGCGGCAACGTGCGCGCGGCAGTGGTCAATCACAGTGTTCTCTCTGCGTTCCTCACGATCCTGGAGACCTTTTGCGCGGGCAGTGTTCTGCCCGTGGCGGGCGTTTGCCTGGCGCTGGCGCTCCTGGACGCACTGGCGGGCGGCACGGTCCCGTTGCGCCCGCTTGCGGGCTTTATCAAGCGCTCCTTCACGCTTGCGCTCTCCTTTTTGATGCTACTGCTTTGCGGCGTGCTCGGTCTGCAATCCACACTGGCAAGAGCGAGCGACACTCTGGCACTGCGCAGTGCTAAATTTGCCGCAGGCAGTTTCCTGCCCGTGGTGGGAGGCTCGATCGCCCAAACGCTCGGTACGGTGGCCGCCAGTGTGGAATATCTGCGCAGTGTGGCGGGCGGCGGCGCGATCCTTGTACTCTTTTTCGCCTTTCTGCCCACGTTTCTCTCGGTTCTGCTCACACGCACGGCCTTTTTGCTAGGCAGTGCCGCGGCACGCCTTTTGCATTGCGAGCAGGAGGACAAGATCCTATCCGAACTCGGGGGCGTGTACGGCTATTTCCTTGCCGTGATGGCTGCGGTATTCGTGATGCTCGTATTTTCGCTGACGCTGTTCGCACGCTGTGCGGCGGCACCGAGGTAAGCGTATGACGGGAACGATCCTATCCCTTTTCGGCGTATGCCTTGCCGCGGCACTGGGTGAGTTGCTTCTCCCCAAAACGGCAAGCGCAGGCACGAGAAAACTGTTGCATTTTCTCACGGGGCTTCTCGTTTTGGTGCTGATTCTCACACCGTTCCTCGGCTTTTTGCAAGAACACGGCTCTTTTTTGGAGGGTGAGATCGCGTGGGAGGAAGAACCCAAACAGGACTTTGAGCAAATTTTCAGGGACGCCATAAAGGCACAAAGCGGCGAGGACCTCAAAGAGGGGCTTTATGCCCTGCTTGCCACAGAATACGGCATCGCACGAAAGGATTGCAGTATCGTGATCCTTTTCTCGGGCGAGGGCGACCTCATGCACGTATCCGTTTTTTTGTCGGGGGAGGCGCTTTTTCAAAACCCCGAACGACTGGAAACGGCCCTGCAAAAAAAACTGCAATGCACGGTGGAGGTGCGATAATGGAAAAGGCAAAAAAACAACTTTCGGGGCTTTGGGTGTTTTTGAGGAGCCGTGGGCGCATCTGGATCCTGCTCGGCGGTGTCGTGGCGGGCATCGTGCTGATCCTCGTCGGGAACGCACTCGGAAATGAAAGCGAGGAAACACCGCAAAGCGAGCAAGGGGAAAGTTTTGCCGAACTGCAACGCTACACCGAGGCACTGGAAACCGAACTGGAGAAGATGTGCGGCGCGGTTGCGGGTGTTGGCCAGGTCGACGTTATGGTGCGACTTTCCGGTGGCAGTAGCATCATTTACGCGTCAGACGGTAGCGGAAAACCAACCACCATAGGGAGCGGAAATTCCGAAGAACCGCTCTATTCTACCCTGCTCTCCCCCACCGTGGCGGGCGTTGGCATCGTGTGTCGAGGCGGCAACGATCCCACCGTGCAGAAAAAACTCATCGAACTCGTTTCCACCACGTTGGACATCAGCGCATCACGCGTATATGTTACGGGAAAATAAGAAAGGCGGCGTTGCACCCGCACCGCCGCTTTTCTTATTTTGCTTCCAAGCGATCGAAAACCTCTTCGGCACTGTCGCACACACAGAAATCCTCCAACGCTTCGGGGGCGATAAAGCCCTTCTCCACGCCCTCGCGGATCACGGCCACCATACTGTTCCAGAAGCCGCCGATGTTATAGAGTACAATGGGCTTTTCGTGCCGCCCCAGTACGCGGAGCGTGAGGATCTGAAAGAACTCATCGTAAGTGCCAACGCCGCCGGGCACGATCAGGAAGGCGTCCGCCTTGCTCTCCATCAGCGTTTTGCGCTCGGCCATCGTTTCCGTGCCGATGAGTTCGGTGCACTTGGCACTCACGGGCTCCAACTCGTGCATAAAGTGGGGGGTGATGCCGATGATATGCCCGCCCTCGGCGTGCATACCGCGCGCGGCGGCACCCATCAGTCCCGTGGCACCCGCGCCGAACACCAACGTGTGTCCGCGCCGTGCCATCACACGGCCAAGCGTCTCCACACCCTCGATATATGCGCGGTCAATGCGATCACTGGCCGCACCGTATAAGGTAATATTCATCGTTTCATTGACTCCTTTGCCGCTTTCTTTTGTGCCTTTTTCGCCTGCCACACCTCGGCGTTGCGATGTACACGGGCAAGCTCCGCTTCCTTGTCCTTCGACCACATAAAACTGAAGTGCACCTCCGCACCGTGCAGAATGCGATTGACGTTGTGCAAATGCTTGACAAGTACCACGCCGCCACCGATCGCCAGTACCGCGGCGCCAAGCCAGCCGCCCGCAGCGCGATCCAGAAGATCAAGACCGCTCGCACCGAGGATACCGTACATCAGGGGGAGCGCCACGCTGTACAGCACGGGCGCGGTCGCAATATAATCCGTGATCAGCACGAGCACCACGGCAATACCGAGCGTCACGAGGAACACGCGCCAGTCGATCGCCAGCAGTACGCCGCCCAGTGACGCCAGTCCCTTGCCGCCCTTGAAGTGCAGAAAGACGGGGAACACGTGGCCGATCACCACGCATACGCCCGTGATCTCGGGTGCAAGCGCAAGATCGCCGAAGACGACGGGCGCCAGCCACATCAAAGCACTGGCCTTGAAGATGTCGAAGAGCGCACTGAACACGCCCACCGCCTTGCCCATCACGATCACGGCGTTGGACGCGCCCGCATTACCCGACCCTTTTCTCCGAATGTCAAAACCGCGAAGACGGCCGATGATATATGCGGGATTGATGGTGCCCACGAGATAGCCCGAAAGCACGCAAATAAGATATTTCCACCACAGCATAGTTTCACCCACTTCGTGTCAGTTTATACGTATATTATAGCAAAAAATCGGGGATCCTACAAGCGGGAAGGGGCAAAAAAACGAAGCGGCGATCCAGTCAAATCGCCGCTTTTGTCTATTTACTTTTCTTTATAGTAGAGCAGACAGTGGCAAAATCCCTCGAAGTCGGGATCCGCGATCTGGTCGCGGAACTCGCGGCACATACATTTGTTCTCGGGGGTGCGCGCGAGGCGGCAGGGGCAGTAGCCGCCCGTCATTTCAAGGCCCTGTCGGATCTGCGCCACGATCTCTTTGTCGGGGTTTTCTTTGATCTTCATATATGCAACTCCTTATTGATTTTTTGATTGCTTTGGGGTATAATAGCATTAGAAATACACAAGAGACGTCCTCGCCGTTACGGGACGTTTCAACATACAGGTAAAGGAGAATGATGATGGCAGTAGAAAAGGTTACCAGTGCAAATTTTGAGGAATTTATCCACACCGACGCACCCGTCCTACTGGACTTTTACGCCGACTGGTGCGGGCCCTGCCGTATGCTCGCGCCCGTAGTGGAATCGCTCGCCGAGGAGATCCCTGCACTCCGCGTTGGCAAGGTCAACGTGGACGAGGAGGGCGCGCTTGCCGCGCGCTTCGGCATCTCGTCCATTCCCTTTGTGGCACTGATGCGGGACGGAAAACTTGTCGCCAGCGCCCTTGGGTATATGTCCGCACAGCAGTTGCGTGACAGACTCGGGCTCTGACTTCATTGTAACACAAAATTCGTCTGTTGTAAACACCCTTATTTTTCCTTTATGTTTCTCTTGACAAAGCAAATAGATGTTAGTATAATAATCTTAAACCATATATAAGGAGGGCCTTCCGATGAAAGTGACAAAGGAAAGCATCATCGGCGACGTGCTGGATTTCAATCCCGGCACCGCACAGTTCTTTTTTGAGATCGGCATGCACTGCCTTGGCTGCCCCGCTTCCCGCGGTGAATCCATTGCTGACGCTTGCGCTGTTCACGGCACCGATGCCGACAAACTCATTGAAAAGCTGAACGCATTCCTCGCCGAGGGTAAATAAAACCAAACAGCCGAGGAGCACTCCTCGGCTGTTTTCATCAGAAAGGAACGACTATGACCACAGAACAGTTGTATGCATATTTGGAGTCGCGCATACCGCGCGCACTGTCTGCCGCATGGGATAACGACGGCCTTGCCTGCGCCCCCGTTGAAAACAAGGAGGTGCGGCGCGTGCTGATCGCGCTGGACGCCACCGAGGACGTGGTGGACCGCGCCATCGCGGGCGGCTTTGACCTCCTGCTCACCCATCATCCCCTGCTTTTCCGTGGCGTGAAGGAACTGACCCCCGCACACACCGTACCGCGCAAACTCCTCAAACTCGCGCGCGGCGGCGTGGCGGCTATGAGTTTTCACACCCGTCTTGACGCCGTCGAAGGCGGTGTCAACGATATCCTTGCCGCCAAATTAGGGCTTATCGATCCCGTCCCCTTCGGCCCCGTAGGCGAGCCGCCTTGCGGCCGCATCGGTCGCCTTGCCGCACCCGTGCCGGCGCGCGGTTTTGCAGATACCGTCTGCCGCGCACTGGAGATCCCCGCCGTACTGCTTTCGGGCAAGGGAGAGAGAGAGGTATGCACCGTTGCCGTGCTTGGCGGCGAGGGTGGCGATTTTGTCGATGCCGCACGTGCGGCAGGCGCGGATCTGTTCGTAGCAGGCCGCATCGGCTATCACCGTATGTTGGACGGCACCGAGGAGGGGCTCGCGCTCATCGAGGCGGGTCATTTTGCCACCGAGGTGCCCGTTTGCAAGGCACTGGCCGCGCTCGTGCGCGAGGCAGATGCCACGATTGAAACCGAACTGTATACCACGCCCGCTATCACGCGTTGCGCAGAGGAAAAGGAGTAAGTTATGATCTACGTCACCGCCAATCTGCACGGCGATCTTGCCGGCTTCAAAACACTTCTGGAAACGATCCACTTCAAGGAAAAGGATCTGCTTTACGTGCTGGGCGACAGCGTGGACTTCGGCGAGGAGTCGGCAGGATTGATCGTCGATATGAGTATGCGCGTGAACGTCTACCCCTTGGCGGGTGAGCACGATTTCAAGGCATTGCGCATGCTCACGGGCTTTACGAAGATGCTGGAGGAGGGCTCCGCGCCCGACGCCGCCTTCTCCGCCGAGATGACCGCCTGGGCACAGGACGGCGGTATGCCCACGCTCACGGGCTTCCGTGCACTGGACGCCGAGATGCGCGAGGGCGTACTGGACTACCTTGCCGACTGTATGCTGTGCGACGAGGTCGAGGCGGGCGGCAAGACCTTTGTACTGGCGCACGCGGGACTTGGCAACTATGACGAAGACAAATGCCCCGAGGACTACCTGCCCGAGGAAGTCTTTGACACGGCACTGCCCCCTGCCGACTTCTTCCGCGAAAAGACGCTGATCGTGGGACACACGCCGACCGAAAGCGGCAAGATCGAGCGCCGTGACGGCGTGATCTATCTGGACTGCGGTGCGGGGCGCGGCGGCCGTATCGGTTGCCTTTGCCTTGACACAGACGAGGAATTTTATGTCTGATACACTGAAAAAAGGTGCCGAACTTTCGTTGCAGATCACGGATCTGAACAACCTCGGCTTCGGTGTCGGGCGCGCGCCCGACGGGCGCGCCGTATTCGTGGCGGGCACCGTAGCGGGGGACACCGTGAACGCGCAGATCATCAAGGTCAACAAGGGGTACGCCGTGGCGCGCACCCTGGAGATTCTTACGCCTTCCCCTGATCGTGAGGAGGGATTTTGTGACGCACCCGCCACGTGTGGCGGGTGCGTTTACCGCCATCTGACCTATGCGCGCGAGTTGGAACTCAAAAGAAATTACGTCAAGCACGCCTTTGCCAAGGCGGGGCTTTCCAACGTTGAGATCGAGCCCGTGCGCACCACGGGCGTGACAAAGGGCTACCGCAACAAGGCGGAATACCCCATAACGGGCGGAAAAAACGGACTGTACGGCGGATTTTACGCCGCCAAAACACACCGCGTGGTGCCCGCCGACACCTGCTCGCTTCAGCCCGCCGTATTCGGCGAGATCCTGCGCGAGACCTGCGCCTTTTTCACCTCGCGCGGCGTGAGTGCCTATGATGAGGAAACAGGCAAGGGGCTTTTGCGCCACCTCTACGTACGCGAGGGCGTGGGCACGGGCGAACTGATGGTCGTGCCCGTCATCAACGGCGATTCTCTGCCCGATGAGGCGAAATATGTCGAACTGCTCAAAGAGCGTTTCCCGCGCGTGCGCTCCGTGATGCTCAATATCAATAAAAAAGCCACCAACGTGGTGCTGGGCAAGGAATACCGCACACTGTACGGCAATCCGTATCTGACGGACGTGCTCTGCGGTCTCACCTTCCGTATCGCACCCGATTCCTTCTATCAGGTCAATCACGATGCCGCCGAACTTCTTTACGGCATTGCCGCCGAGCGCACGGGACTTGACGGTGACGGCCTTTTGCTCGACCTTTACTGCGGCGCAGGCACCATCGGGCTTTCCATGGCGCACCGCGCACGCGAGGTCATCGGCGTGGAGATCGTCCCCGCCGCCGTGGAGTGCGCCAAGCTGAATGCGGCACAAAACGGCATCCGTAACGCCTCGTTTTACTGCGGTGATGCCGCAAATACCGAGCGATTGCTCACTGCCGCCGAGGAGTCACGCGGCACGCTTCATCCCGACGTGGTGATCCTGGATCCGCCGCGAAAGGGCTGTGATGCTTCCCTGCTTGACTTCCTTGCAAGGCGCGGCGTGCCGCGCATCGTCTACGTCTCCTGCGGCCCCGACTCGCTCGCACGCGACGTGGCACACCTCGTCGCGCTCGGCTACACCCCCGACCGCGTCACGCCTGTGGATCTGTTCCCGAGGACGGGACACGTCGAGTCCGTCGTGTGTCTCACACGTCGGCTCGACAACTAAGTTCGCCTGCGGCGAGTGAAGTTGCAAGCAGTGAAGTTTCGGCTACCGCCGAAGTGAAGTTTGCGCCACGAGTGGCGCAAGTAAGAAGTAACTTTGGGGCGAACTTAACTTCACTTTGCGAGTGAAACGAGCAAAACTTCACTACGAACGAAGTGAGTAACTTCACTTTTGCACAGCAAAAACTTCACCAAAAACCAAAAGGAGAAAGACAATGAAAGATTCAGAACTTCGTACAAGAGCAAAGGCACTTGCTCTGCATATAATCGCTGTCTGTGATGAAGTGGATATTCGCA
>JAZSGQ010000050.1:0-19321 GCA_045532805.1 Eubacteriales bacterium | reverse complement strand
TGAAGCGTTGCTTTAGGGCGGGTTCGGATCATTCCCTCTTGCCTAAAAAGGAGGTGTCCTTACAGGACACCGCCTTTTGATTTTTATTTCTTTTTGCGACGGAAGATCTGTGCGCGGAACAAGATCACGTTCATCACAAGGAAGAACACGAACAGAATAATGAGCGTCAGCACGGGTCGCTTGGGGGCGAGCGTCGCCAGGATCATCAGCGGGAAACCAAAGACGATGGCAGGGAAATTTTGATAGACGAGATTGTCTGCGGCGGGGGTTTTGAAGTCACCGTCGATCTCGCGCAACAGAATAATGCCCGTGCTTGCCGTGCCCGTCAGCATGCCGTACATCGCAAGGAATTGCTCCTCGGTATAGTCCTTGAACAGCACTTTGGCCACGATGCGGTTGTACGCATACGTGATCACAAGACCGACCACGCCGAGAATGAGCATCAGTCCCCAGTAGCGCTCCAGAATGTCCAGGCGGATCGCGGCGATGCCCGAAACCACCATGATATCAAAGAAGAAGTTGCTTGCGCGCGTGAGCAGGAAGTTGTTGGAGTAGTCCTTCTTGACCATTCCCACGCGACGGAGCATCTTGAAGATGACCTTGATCAGGGTTGCGCAAAGCACGCCGAGCAAGAAGTTGAAGCCGTAGATCGTGGAACGCATACCGGGCAGGAGATTGCCAAGCACTACCATCATGACGTAGGTCAGCGCGTAGGCCATGGCAATGAGGGCCACCTGAATGGTCAGCTTGTCGATGCTTTCCTGCATCGGGATCTCGTTGGGCGATTCGATCTGCTCGGTGTTGAGCGCGTCTTTATCTCCCGAGATCTTCAGTTTACCGCGCTTTTTCATAATGTTCAGGTGAATGACGCCACCGAAACTTGCGGAAAGGAAACCGAGCGCGGCTATGGTCAGGCCAAAACTCTTACCGCCCACAAAGGCGTATTCCGTTTCGTAGATGTTGCCGTAGTTCATGGCCTGTCCTGTGCCCTGGCCGAAGCCGAAGGGGAGCAGAATGCCTGCGGCAGAGGAGAAGTCCGTCAGCACGAGTGCGGCGATGATCGTGATGGCCATGCCGAACACGCCCTGAAGCAGATAAGTAGAAACGGTGGTCACACCCGTGTTGAAGATCTCCACCGTGCGTTTCTTGGTCAATTTGTTATCCGAGGATTTGAGCGTGGAGGCGATAAAGCCGAGCGCCAACGTGTGATAGGTAATGATCTCAAGCGTTGCCGTGCCGTGTTCGCCAAAGAGTGCGGTGTCGAACATCACGTCGCCCGTGATGCCCTTGTAGACGGCGGCCACGATGATCAGAACGGTGCCGCCCAGCACCGAGGTGGGAACGAGTGATCTGTTCAATAGCGGAATGCTCTTTTTCAGCACGTTACCGACGAGCAGGCTACCAAACAGAACGGCAAATAAAAGCAGTGTTCTCCATACGTCAGAGTCCCAGAAATTCTCCATATGCTTCTCCTTTTTGTGCGTTTTTGAAGTGGTTGTAGAGATGTACGTATTTCAAAGCGTTAAAACGCTTGTCGCCTTTGATCTGGTAAATGTGATCGCCTGCATACAGATTGAGTTTGTTTTTGCCAAGCACGGTCACGGCCGAGAGTTCGTCAAAGCGGTACGCGGTCGCTGTGCCGTCCTTGGTAATGCAGATGCGGTCACCGTAAAGTTCCAGTGTGGCGGACTTGGCAAGGCACTCCTTGCGTTCGTAGGGGATCACGCGGAACATGGCCGCCGCGTCGGTGAACATCGGGGCCTCCAGATAGGGAGAAAGATCCAGAGAACGGATAAAATCGGACTGATAGTTGTACCAATCTGCCACGAAGCGGAAGGGAAATTCAAAGCCCACGCCACGCAGTTCCTTGGTGGGAAGATAGCGGATCTGTCTGCCGCATTTCGTGCAGGTCACAAGGTCGCCGTGGCTCTCCATACGGGCGGGTCCGCAAGAGGGGCACACGTAGAGAGCGCGCTCCAGGTATTCGGCGTTTTTCTTGTGATAAAAGCAGGCGTCTGCCTTGGCCTCGTCCACGTAAAGTTCTTCGCGGATGATAGCGAACAACTCGTCATCCGTAAGTGTGGCGTACTCTTCGGGCTCGATCACGCGCGACACAAAGCCGCGCATATGACCCTTGCGCACCACGTCACTCCAACGCGGGTGCACACCGTAGCCGCCCTCCAGGCGGTAAAGCGCGATCGGGAGTTTCATCTTGCGCGCCAGGGGCGCGATTGAGGGGCTCATATATTCGGTTCTGCCACTGTACGTGCGGTTGCCCTCGGGGGCAATGGCAATGGTGCCGCCCTCGCGTGCCACGCGTAGACAGTTCATAATGGCACGCACGTCGGTGGTCTGCTTTTTGATCGGAATGGGTGCGACCAGATAGCGAATGAGGGAGGAAAGCGCGCCCATGGAGAACAGATCCTCCGAGGCGAGATAGTAAACGGGTCCCTTGAAGGCCATACCCACGAAGAACTGGTCAAAGGCGGTCTGGTGGTTATAGAGGATCAGGTAAGGCCCCTCGCCCTGCTCGCGGAAGCGCTCTATGCGAATGCGATAACGCAAGCGCGCGAATACGCCGAGTGTGCCGAACAGAAGATTGCGCACAACACGGTGACGGAACCGTAACCATTTTTTCTTCGGCTTCGTGTTTTGCTTCATGCAGTAATTCTCCTTACAGCAGAATAAATCCGAGTACGGACAGTGCGATGCAAAGGAGCACGGGCCATTCGCACAGCGCGTCCAGCATCGTGTAGAGTTGAACGTCGCGCGGAATATTGCGGCGCGGTTGCTTTACGTCCTCCTGCACGCGCAGGCGATAGAGTTTTGCGCATTCACGGCAAAGGAAGGCAAGCGACAAAAGGAGCAGGAAAACAAGGAAGAACAAGAACAGTTCTACGCTACCCGTGAAGTGATAGAACGCATTGAAGTAGCGGTGTCCGAACAGCGATACAAGATTGTAGGCGGCGTGCAGTACCATCGTGGCGATCAGCGAGTCCGTTGCATACAGTACCAACGTGAGAAGCACACCCGCAAAGAAGTAAACGGGGAGGTTGGACAGATCGAAATGAACGAGGGAAAAGAGCAACGAGCCCACAAGGACCGTGCGCAAGATGCCGCGGCGGTCAAGTTCGGTGCAAAGAATGCCGCGGAACAGGAGTTCTTCCAGGAATGCGGGCAGCAGTGCTTGCGCGGGGATCATCAGCAGAACAATCCAGACACTGTCGGGCGCGATCTGTTGAAAGGCGGTGGTGCTGTTGCCGAGCGATTCGGTACCGCCGCAGAGAATCGAAAGGAGCGTGGCTCCCGTGACGAGTGCCAGGAAGCCCCAGAGCAACAGTGCGACGTGCGCGGGATAGATGCGGTGGAAGCGCAACGAGCGCCCGTAGCCGCGTCCGCGCGAGCGGATATAGGCAAGAGAGGGGAGCAGGAAGGCAAGGACCGCAACGGCCGCCGTGAAATAGGGCGCACCGAGATCCACAGGGAGATACTTGTCCGCAAGGCGTGCCGCAAGCAGTAAGACGAATGCGGCCAGCAACGGGTATCCAAAGGTCGCGTGCTCGCGCGCATAGCGTGGGCGAGGCGGGAGCCATTTTGCCATATCTACCGTTCTCCTTTCTTTGAGATGTGTTTGCGTGTTAATCGGCGAGCACCGCGCGGCGCAGATCGGCGGCGGTATCCTCACCTTTCAGGGCCGCGACCAACGCAAGGCCGAAGTCCAGGGCCACGCCCATACCCGCGGCGGTGATCACGTTCCCATCGCGCACCACGCGCTCGGAGGAAATCACGGCACCCGTGAGTTCTTTTTCAAAACCAGGGAAACAGGTGGCGTGCTTGCCCGCAAGCAGTCCGCGGTGTCCCAGTACCATAGGGGCGGCGCAGATGGCGGCAAGGAACGCACCGCGTCTTGCGGCGGCCTTCAACGCAGCGTCTACCGTGCGGCTCTCGTCCAGATGCTTGGCACCGGGCATACCGCCGGGCAGAATGATCATATCGGGTGCGGCATCGGCATACAGTCCCTCGGGGATATCCGCCTCCACCGTGATGCCGTGTGCGCCCTGAATGCGCTCACCGCCAATGCCCACCGTGGTGACCTCAAGCCCCGCACGGCGCAACAAATCCAAGGGGCAGAGTGCCTCAATTTCCTCAAAGCCGTTTGCAAGGAACAGATAGATCATATACGTTCTCCTTTCGCCGACTGTTCGCGCTTATTTGCCGAAGAATGCAGCAAGTTCGCTCACGGCCACCACAGATTCCTCACGGGTGGTCAGATTCTTGAGTTTGACAGTGCCTGCGGCCAACTCGTCGCCACCCATGATCGCCACGTGGCTGTAGTGTCCGCGTACGGCGTAGTCGATCTGCTTGCCAAACTTCTTGCTGCCAAGATACAGTGCGGCACGCACACCGCTCTCCTGCAGGGTGGCGGTCAGAGCGGTATAGTGTTCATAGGGCACGTCGTCAAAGCGCGTGACCAGTACTTTGATGCCCTCGTTATCGAGGTCGGGCACGAGAGCGTGGGTCACAAGGAAGTTTTCCAGTGTCACGTCACCCATACCGTAGCCGACGCCCGAGATCTTGGCGTTCTTCACGTAAAGACCGACAAGGTTGTCGTAGCGGCCGCCGCCAAACATAGCGCGGTTGTTTTCGGGTGCGAGATCGAACACCTCAAACACGGTACCCGTGTAGTAGTCCAGACCGCGAATGATACCGAAGTCGAACATACAGTAGCGGGAAAGGCCGCATTTTTCCAGGGCGTCAAAGAGCGCGATCAGTTCTTTTGCACCGTCGGAATCGGGGCAGAGAGCCGTTGCCTCTTTTACGCCCATCGCATACAGCGCATCGATCTTTATGATTTGCTCCTCGTTAAGGCCAAGTTCAGCCATGGCCTTTTCATAGGCGTCGCGGGAGACCTTGTTGCGGCGGTCCACTACCTTGGAAACGCGGCGTGCGCCCTCGGTGTCCGTGTTTGCGATCGCAGAAATGACGTCATTGAAGAAGCGGCGGTTGTTGATGTGCACGCGGAACATCGATTCGTCCGCGCCAAAAGCGCGCAGAATGGCGATGGCGCTCTGCAGTACGTCCAGATCCGCCTCAAAGGTATCGCAACCGAAAATGTCCACGTTGAGCTGCCAGAACTCGCGCAATCTGCCGCGCTGGGGACGCTCGTAGCGGTACATATTGGCGATGGAGAACCACTTGAGAGGGTAATTGAGCTCGCCCATCTTGCCCGCGACCATACGCGCCACCGTGGGCGTCATTTCGGGGCGGATGGCAAGGTCGCGTCCGCCGCGATCCGTGAAGTTGTAGGTCTGTTCCTTGGCAAGTTCCTCTCCGCTCTTGGCGGCATAAATGTCGAGCGACTCCAGCATCGGTCCCTCGTATTCCTCAAAGCAAGCGTGCTCCAGTGCGCCGCGGATGGAGCCGAAGAACCAGTTGCGCAAGCGCATATCATTCGGATAAAAATCTCTTGTGCCCTTGTAGGGAAGCACGGAAAGCTTGGGTGTTTCCATTATTCGTCCTCACTTTTATATCATAAATTAGTATTAGTATAACATAAAATACAAAATTTGTCTATATGCGCGCGCGAAAAAATCTTGCCCCTTTACTTTTGAGGCAAAACGTGATAGAATGATAACAAGCCATAAGCAAGGAGGGCATTATGAACGACGAACTGACCATGAAGGAGCGTTTTCTCACGATTTTCAAGGAAAAGGTGCACCGCGAGGGCGCGGATAAACTCATTGAGTTCCTTTGCTCCGACCACTGCGATTTCTTCACGGCGCCTGCCAGCACACGCTATCACGGCGCGTACCCGGGAGGGCTTCTTGAGCACAGCTTGAACGTGTACGATTGCCTTTGCGACTATCTTGCCCGTCCCCGCGTGCGCGAGGTGTACGGCCTCAACTTTTCAGAGGAGTCGATTGCCATCGTGGCACTTTTGCACGATCTTTGCAAGGTGAATTTCTACGTGGAAAGTACGCGCAACGTCAAGGAAAACGGCCAGTGGAAGGCCGTGCCCTACTACACCATCGACGATCAACTGCCGTACGGACACGGCGAGAAGTCGGTCTACATTATTTCGGGCTATATGCGTCTGACGCGCGACGAGGCGTTTGCCATTCGCTATCACATGGGTTTTTCGGGCAACGAGGACACCAACACCGTGGGACAGGCGTTTGCCAAGTTCCCCTTGGCCGTGGCGCTCTCCACGGCGGACATGGAGGCGGCCTACTTTGTCGAGGGTATGCCCGCAAAGAAATAACCTATGATTTCTAAGAAAAAAGACCCCGTTATGGGGGATAATGAAAAAAACAAGGGCGCATTTCGGGCGACATTCAAGAAAAAAATCCCCGTTATGCTGATCTTCGCACGATACTGTATGCCGTTGCTCACCACACTCACCTTTTTTGTGCTTGGCTGGTTTTATTGCGTGCGTGGCGCTCGCTCGGGCGTGTATTACCGCCTCTCCACATGGCGCTTGCTCGGCAACACGCTCATCGGCACGCACGAGTATCTCGGCGGCGAAACGGTGGAGGTCAAGACCTGGTTTTACGGCACGCTTTCCGCTGTTGCGATCGTCTGTTTCCTTGCGTTTTTGCTCTCGCTTTTCTTTTCGGTGCTGACGGCCTACACTGCGATCCGCGCGTTCCTTCGGGGGTATGAAAGTGAAGAGAGCAACCGTATGAAACTGATCTTTAAGATCGCATTTCCCAACCGTGTATGGCTGTTTTTATCCGAATTGCTGATTTTGCTGCCTGCCGCATACCCGCATATCTACTCTTTTGTGAGTGCGCGTTTTCTGATGATGGGCGGCGAGAACGTGATCTATGTCTTCTCCAATCCGCCCCTGATCGTGGCGGGCGCCATGGTGTTTCTCTCGCTTGTGATCGCCTTTGTGATCCCGCGCTATGAGCGACGCAAAAAAATGAATATGTTTCTCCTTTGGCACGAGGATCCCGTGCCCGAGGAAGAATAAAAAAAGCCCCGTTACGGGGCTTGTTTCTTTTCGCTCGCCTTTTTGTTGGAGAAAACGATGCTGGCGCCAATGAGCAAAAAGGCAATCAGATAGCGCAGGTTCCAGATGTCTTCGTCAAGGAGCCACGCGCCGAACAGACAGGCAAATACGGGCTCGGCAAACTTGATAATAAACAGTTGCGACAGTTCGCCCTTCTTGACCGTGCCAAACCACACGCAATAGCTCACAACCGATGCGGCGCAGACATACACCATAATCCAAAGATCTGCGTCAAGCGTGAAGCGCACGTCACCGCCCATACAAAGTCCCGCAATGAGCAACACAACTCCTCCGAAGAGTTGGGAGATGCCCGTGGCGGTAATGGGCGCTACTTTGGCGAACACTTTTTTGCTGATCACGTTGGCGAACACGGTGCAAAACGAGGCGCAAAGGATCAGCAGATCTCCTACAGAGAAAGAGATGCCCCCGCCGTCCACGTTCAGCGCAATGATGCCAAGAAAGCCCACAACGGCAGAAATTATCTTACGCAGGGTCGGCTTGTCCTCCTTGATGAACAGGAAGGAGAAGCAGACGTAAAAGAGCGAGCCAAACTGCTTGATGAGTGCCGTTTTGGCACTGTCGGTTTGCTCAAGCCCCACGTAAAGGAAGAAATAATGCAGGGCAACGGCAATCGCGCCCGAGAGCAAGACGGGGAGGATCGAGCGCCCTGCGGCACGGTAGGAGTCCGCGTCCTTTGCGGACGCAAACACGCAGATCACACCGCCGCAGATCACAAAGCGAATGCCCGCAAACAAGAGGATATCCGCCATGCCCGATACTTCGTATGCGGCAAAGGCGAGTTTGGCCATGGGGAACAGCGTTCCCCACAGAAGCATCACGAGGAGTGCCGCCCACAGGGTCTTATGCTTGCTCATCGCACACACGCAAAACGACCTTGCCCACGTTCTCGCCGCGCTCCAGAATGGCGTGCGCCGCCTCTGCTTCGGTGATGGGAAGGGTCTTGTAGATCGAGGGCTTGATCGTGCCGTCCTCCAGTTTGGGCCACACGTTCTTTACCAGTTCGGAAAGGATATATGCCTTGAAGGCGGGGGTGCGGTTGCGGAGCATACTGCCCACCAGGTGCAAGCCCTTGGTCAGCAGAGGACGGAGCTGCACCGTGGTTTCGATGCCCGCAAGCGTGGAGATCACGATCCAGTAGCCGCCGCGCGCCATATAGGGCAGACTCTTGCCAAGCGTTTCGCCCGACAGGCAGTCCATCGAAACGGTCA
Source organism: Eubacteriales bacterium (assembly GCA_045532805.1). GTDB lineage: Bacteria > Bacillota > Clostridia > Oscillospirales > CAG-272 > Firm-07. Next base: position 11,077 of record JAZSGQ010000050.1, on the reverse strand, counting down.
CGGGCGTGCCGTTTTGCTCCTCGGCGGCAAGGATCTCCTCCACGCACTGCGTGGTCGAGTTGATGATCACGTCAGCACCAAGGGGCTTGATCTTCTCTGCGATCTCGTCCGAGAGCACCGAGGTGATGACGCGGGCCCCAAACGCCTTGGCCATCGGAATGGCGACCGACGCAAGGCCGCTGGCACCCGCAGGGATAAACGCCGTTTTTCCAGACTCCAGATGTCCCTCGATAAAGAGGTTCAGATAGGAGGTGGCATACGCCTCGGGCAGTGCTGCCGCCTCAGCCATGGAAAGTCCCTTCGGGATGGGCATCAGCATATCCTCCTTTACGGATACGTACTCGGCGTAACCGCCGCCGCCAAGCAGCGCACAGACACGGTCACCGACCTGCCATCTCGTCACGCTCTTGCCGACCTCGGTGACTACACCCGCGATTTCCAGTCCCATCCATTCGGGACAGCCGGCGGGCGAGGGATATTTGCCCTGTCGCTGCAAAAGATCCGCGCGGTTGAGTGCCGCGGCACAGATCTTAACGAGTACCTCCTCCTCGCCAATGACGGGATCGGCTACGTCCGACCAGACAAGGTCACGATTTTCATTGACTAATATTGCTTTCATGTGTTTTCACCTCACAGATTGTGTTCCTTGAGATAGGCGTCCATGCGGAGTCCCTTCTCCGTATCCACGGGCACGTAGTCCTTCGGGATATTGCTGATCTCCAGCTTGAGGCCGTCGTAGATCGACATCATGTCCTCCTGCTTCAGCCCCGTGAGTTCAAGCACCTTGGAGTTGTCCGTGATTCTGTGGAAGAGGCGCGCATACTCCAACTGCCAGCGCACGTTGAGTTTCCCTTCGGGGCTGAGGATCTTAAGATAGTCCTCCTTGTCCACCCACACGACGTCCATGCCCACAAGCTCGCGGTAGTACTCGGCGATCTCGCCCCAGGTCTTGTACTCTGCAGAGCAGACGTTATAGGCCTCTCTCTTTGCCTTTTCCTTAAAAAGAACGTGCGCGATCATCTTCGCCACGTCACCACCCCAGCTGAGCGTTGCGGGCTTATCCTTGGCCTGAATGGGAAGCACGACCTTTTTGCCCATCAGCGCGCGTGCCACACCGTGCTTGAATTCCAGCGTGACGATCTGCAATCTCATCGTGGAGAAGGTGGTTGCAGGGCGAACGATCGTAAAGTTATCGTAGGGCGATGCCATCAGCAGATCCTCGTCCTGCGCCTTGTGGATACAGTAATCGTGAGAGGCCTTCAGCACCTCGTCCTCGGAACTGTCCCAAAGTCTTGGAGAGGTTTCCTTGACGGGCTGCTCCTTGTCGTCGTAAACGCGGCAGGAGGAAAGGAAGATGTAGTGCTTCGTGTTGTCGAGAAAGAGCTTGTAGTAATCCGAGAAATCGTATTTTCCGTAGCTCATAAAGTTCACGATGCCGTCGAAGCCCTCGCCGAGGATCTTCCCCAGAAATTCCTTGTCAAACGCGTCGCCCTGTACGTAGGCGGCGTCCAGGTTCCAAGGTGCGGACTCCTCAAGACCCACGCCCGTCACGTCATAGCCAAGAGCCAGAAGCTCGGGCACAAGATATCTGCCCATCGCGCCCGTTGCGCCGAGCACCAATACTTTTTTCTTCATGCTTTTATCTCCTTTTATTATTTAGTCTTTATATACGATCTGTCCGTCACATAGCGTGAGAACACAACGATATCCGTTTTTGCTTTCTATGCGGTTGCCCGCGGCGTCCGTGAGCAAAAAGCCCTCGTCGGTGTGAGCGATCACCGCGATATCAGCGGCACCGCCCTCCCGCAGCGTCCCCCATTCATTCGCCCGTCCGAGTGCCTTGGCAGGCGCGCTCGTCACGGCCCTGAAGACTGCCTCCTCGGACATGCCGAGGTGCTGTGCGATGCTCATGCACATCGTCATGCCGTAGCGGCCGCCGCGCACAAAGGCACTGAGTTTGGTAATGTCCGTGCCGATCGTGTCGGGCAGAGCGCCTGCCGCGATTGCGTCGCGGAATATGCCGAAATCGGTGTGAACGTGACCTGCAAGCCCCGCGTCGATGATCACACCGCGCGCTCTTGCCCGCTTCAGGCACGCAAAGCCGTCCTCGGCGGCGGAATGCTCCTTGCCGTGGTAAGCGTGCGTGAGAATGTCACCCTCCCGCAGCACGTCGACAACGTCTGCCATCGGCGTGGGGGAATGAGAGCAATGCACCATCACGCGAAGCCCCTGCTCCGCGGCAAATTCACAGATCGACACGAGCGGTGTAATGTCGCGCACCTCACCGTCCGACGTGTCAAAATACACCTTGATGCCCGCCACCCTGTCGCCGAAGCGCACGAGCGCCTCGCGGGTTGCGTCGAGCTCAGCGCGGTTGTCACAGATGCGTGCCTTTACAAGCACCACGTTTTTCAGCATGAAGGAATCCATCACCTCGCGCGAGCCACCAAGGCGCCCTGCGTCCGCTGCGGCGGTCACGCCGAAGGGGAAGCAGCTCATCTCGGCCTGGATCCCGAACTTGTCGGTCGGCTTTACGCGCAGATGCGCGTGTATGTCCACAAGCCCTGCGGACACGGTCTGCCCCGTGGCATCGTAAACGTAAGCCTTCTCTGCCGTGATGTGCGGTGCGATCCGTTCTACGCGCGCGCCGTTTGTCAGCACGTCTGCGTAAAAGAATCGCTCACCGTCAAACACACGGCCGTTTTTTATCAGTGTCTTTTCCATAACGCTTCAATATCTCCGCCGTTGAAGCGTACACCGCCTACGATCTCGTCCAGCACCTTTTGCACCAGATAATCGTGCTCGTAGGTGAAGGGGTTTTGCTTGGTGCCGCAGATGTAGGCGTGGAAGTCCTGCATCATCTCGTCGTAACGGCCCTTTGCGGTGTTGTCCTCGAAGGTCTTAACGATCTTTCTGTCCTCATAGGTCTTGTCTGCGATCTCCACGTCGGAGTAACTCATCGTCATCGGGCGCTCCAGGGGGCAGATATTGACCGTGCCCTTGCTGCCCGAAACGACCAGCTGTCTGCGACCGAAGCCGTTGACCTCCACCGAGGAGACAAACACGCGCGCCAGCGCCTTTTCATACTCCAGCACGGCGAGGTTGTTGTCCTCAACATCCACACCGTCAAGCCCCGTATGCTTCAAAAACGAGGTGATTTTTTGCGGCTCACCCAGCATATAGACGATGAGGTCCACCAGGTGACTGCCGAGGATATACATGATGCCGCCGCCGAAATTTCCCAGCCATTTTCTGTAGCCAATGGGGTGATAGGTGCTCATCTCGGCATTGATCGAGTAGATCTCGCCGAGGTCGCCGTTTCTGATGTGCTCCAGACACTCCAGCACCGCGGGGTTGTAGCGGTACATATAACCGAGCTGTACGACAAGGTCCTTTGCTTTGGCCGTGTCAAGCACGTGCTTGTACTCCTCCAGCGTGCCGCTGGCGGGCTTATCCATGTGGATATGCTTGCCTGCCTCAACGCACATCGTGGCGTATTTCGTCAGATTCCACACGTCGCTCTCCACTAAGATCGCGTCGGAGTGCGCAATGACCTCCTCCACCGAAAGACGGGGCAGGCCCTCATAGCCCGAAAGGCCACCGCGCTTTTCCACCCAGCTCTCATTTTCCTCGGCATAGCCCACGATCTCAAAAAGCTCGGGGAACTTTCTCGCTCCCTTCATCTTCGCCTCGCCGTGGTTGTGACCGATGCCGATCTGTCCAAGTCTGATTTTTTTCATTCCATTTTCTCCAATCAAAAATCGCGTTCATCGGGGAAAGGCCCGCTGTTTCTCGCGGGACGCCCTTTAGCGAATTTTTCTCACACCGTCCACCACGGCTTTCGTCGTGCGAAGGTCGATCTGCTCCATCACGCTCGCCTCGTCGTAGCGGTCGGTGCAGAAGGCGATCTGACCGCCGAGCAACGGATTGATGATGCGCGAGAGCATACCTGCCTTGCCGTTTGCGTGATAGGTAATGGGGGTTTTCACTTCCTTTTTGAGCAGCAGCATCGTGCGAATGCTTTCTGCCAGATCCTCCTCGGTCTTTGCCTTGGTGACGATCTTGATGATGTCAGGGTTTCTCTTTTCTAAGAACAGGGCAAGCTCCACGATCTGCTCGCTCGTCATCACGATGCCGGGGTGACAGGAAAGGAGTACCTCCCCACCCAGCGCGTGCACCTCGTCGATCAGCGCACATTGCTTGGCAATGATCGCGGGATCGGTCACGATCTCCTTTGGATTGCCCTTAGTGAAGGAGTAAAGATCCTCACCGCAAAAGCCGTCCTTGGAGGGGCGGTGGAAGGTGTAGCCCTGCATATCAAGGCCGGCAGCACCCGCGCGGACGGCGCGCAGCATGCTCTCGGTGCGCTCCTCCTCCGTCAGGCCCGCGTCGCCTCCCTCATAGGTTTGGTTGTAGTTCAGCGCCAAAATGGGCAGATATGTCGACTTCACGATCGTTTGCAGACTCTCCTCGTCTGTCTTTTCCATACAGGAAAGATGCAGGTCGATCATCGCGGCGCCGTCATACGCGCAATTTTTGATCTCGGCGATCACGCCCTTTACACTTTTCTTTCTGATAACGCCCGCGATCGCGGGGGCGGGCAAGCAGGACAACTTCGGCATCATATACGCCTCCTCTTTGTATTGTTCTACCTCATTATAGCACCGTGCCCGTTTCCTGCAAATATCAAATCTGCTACAATTTATCAAATTTGATACAAGGATATTGCTTCTTTTTTGAAATTGTGGTACAATATTAGTGTATGAGAGGGGGATTTAGAACAAATGAACGCAGATGTTTTATCAAATTTGGTCATCACCAGAGTGCGCTCTGTATCCACCCTGTACACACCCGCCAACACACGAATGAAAAGAAATGACCGCCAGTATTGGGGTGTCGTGATCAAGTATGAAGGCGAAACCGTCTACACGTCGGGTGGCAAGCAGTATTTGTCGGATCACAGTCATATTTTGGTACTACCCAAGGGGAGTTCCTATGAATGGCAGTGCACCAAAATAGGGCATTGTTGTATCATGGAACTCGAAAGCGAGCAAACCTGGACCGAGCCGTTGTCCTTCTCCGTCAAAAACGGGGAGAAGATCCTAAGGCAACTCCGTGAACTGGAATACAAGCGAAACCTGAAGCGTCCGATGATCGAGCAGGAGAGCATTCGTGATGCATATTCGATCCTGCTCGCACTGGCACAAGCCGAGCCCGAGCGATATCTGCCCACCGAAAAGCAAAAAAAGATCGCGCCCGCCGTGGAGTATATCCTTCAGCATTACAACACTCCCATCACCAACGATATGCTCGCAGGTCTCGTGGGTATGTCGACCGTGTATTTCAGAAAAATGTTCACGGACGTGATGGGCGCTCCGCCCATCGCCTGGGCGCGTGGGATCCGTATTGAAAAGGCCAAGGAAATGCTGAAAAGCGATTACGGTACACTTTCCGATATTGCTCAATCTCTGGGCTACCCCGAGTTGTACGATTTTTCAAGAGACTTCAAAAAGCACACGGGCGTTGCCCCCTCCAAATACATAGAACTTGACAAGCCCGCGCGGGAGGGTTAGGGGATTCGCGGAAACTTGTTGGCGTGCCGCAGATATTGGTGATCCGCGCGGACAACGAAAAAAGCACCCCCTCAAACGAGGGGGTGCGAGAAATCTGTGATTGCCGTACGGACATTTGCCCCGTTGGGGCAAAAACAATTGCCTTGCGGCTTACAAGCGAGCTTGACGCGCGCCATCGGCAATTGTCGCACCCATGCGTGTTGCACACGCCGGGCCGATCCCGCGCGCGGGATCGGGAACGGAAAAAGGACCCCCTCAAACGAGGGGGTGCTTTTTTCCGTTGGTGACCCGTACGGGAATCGAACCCATGTTACCGCCGTGAAAGGGCGGTGTCTTAACCGCTTGACCAACGGGCCTGGTAGCGGAGACTGGACTTGAACCCGTGACCTACCGGGTATGAACCGGTTGCTCTAGCCAGCTGAGCTACTCCGCCGTGACTCACATATTATACCACAAGCCCCGTGCTTTGTCAACACCTTTTTGGAAAAAAATTTAAGCCCGCGGCAAGGCGGGGAAAAAGCGGTGCAGACCGCCGCAAGCGGCGGTCTGCACAAGGATCAAACACCGATGATCTCGTAGATTTCAAGCAGACGCTCTTCCGCCTCCGTTTTGCGGCGGTCGAGTTCTGCGGCGCGGGTATAATCGGTGGCGGCGGAGCCGAACAGTTCTTCCTCCAGTGCCGCAAGTTCGGATTCCAGCGCCTCGGCCTCCTTTTTGAGTCGCTCGATGCGCGCCTTTTCGCGCCGTGCCTCGGCCTCGCTTTGCTTGCGTGCCAGGTACTGCGCCTTGTTGTCGCTCATCGGTTCGGCGGCCGCTTGCACCGATGTGCCTGCGGTTGCCGCTTCCCGCTTTTTCTTGAACGAAAAGAACTCGTCATAGCCGTGGCCCGTGCGGCTCACGGTATAGTCCAGTGCATCACCCTCGAAGGCGTCGCCCGGCTTCAACTCTAAAAAGCGCGTGGCCAACTTATCCATAAAATAGCGGTCGTGCGACACGGTGAGGATCGTGCCCTCAAAGGCATCCAGTGCCGTTTCCAGTGCCTCGCGTGAGTCGATATCCAAATGGTTGGTGGGCTCGTCCAGGACCAGCAGATTCATCTGCGACAAAATGAGTTTGGCCAGCGTGAGGCGCGCACGTTCACCGCCCGAAAGCACGCGAACGGTGCGGAAAACGTCCTCTCCCACAAAGCGGAAGAGCGCGAGCGTGTTGCGGATCTCCAGATCGGTTTTCTCGGGATAGGCGTTGTGTAATTCCTCGAGCACCGTGTTCTCGGGAGTGAGGTTCTGATTCTCCTGATCGTAGTAGCCGATCTCCACGTTATAGCCCGCCTCAATGCGCCCCGCAGTGGGGAGCAAATTGCCGAGGATCAGTTTGATCAAGGTCGATTTTCCGCACCCGTTCGGGCCTATTACGAACATACGCTCCTTTTTTTGCAACAGGAAACTCACGTCCGAGAACAGTTGCTTGTTGCCAAAGGCCATGCCGAGTTTCTTGACGTGAAGCACCTCGTTTCCGCTGGAGATGGCTTGCGTAAAGGAGAGTCGGATCGATTTGGGTGCCTCGCGCGGGCGCTCCACGCGCTCCATTTTGGCAAGGAGTTTCAGGCGCGATTCTGCCGCGATGATGTTGCGCTCGCGGTTCCACGCGCGCTGCTGTGCGATATACGCTTCCTGCCTTGCGATCTCCTTTTGTTGATCGCGGTAATGCTTTTCTGCAATCTCGCGGTCGATACGTCTTTGTTCCATGGAGGCGGTATAGCCGCCTTGATAGAGTTTGGCGCGCCCGTATTCCAGTGCCAACGTCTTGTTTGTCACGCGGTCAAGAAAATAGCGGTCGTGCGAGATGATCAGCACGCATTTTTTGTACTGTACCAGGAAGTTCTCAAGGAACAGGAGCGTTTCAATATCCAGATGGTTGGTCGGCTCGTCCAAGAGCAGAATATCGGGCTCGCGCGACAACTCGCGCGCCAGCGCCAAACGCGTGCGCTGACCGCCCGAAAGGGTGTCAAGCGGCTGTCCTTGCATCTGCTCGTCAAAGCCGAAACGCGAGAGAATGGAGGCACAACGGGATCGGAATTCCAAGCCTCCGTCGGCAATAAATCTGGCGTTGGCCTCGGTAAACATGTTCGTTAGGATCGCGTACTCGCGCGTGGCGGCAAGGTGTGCTTTGGCGGCAAGTTCGGCTTGCAACTCGGCAAGGCGCGCCTCGGCCGCAAGCAGTTCGGGGAAGGCGGCAATCATTTGCGCCAAGGGCGTGTTGCCCTTGGCATCGTCCACCTCAAAGGCACCGTCTTGCCTGAGGATCCCCACGGTCTTGTCACTCGCCAGAAACACGTTGCCCTCGTCGGGCAGAAGTTCGCCCGTGATCACCTTGAAAAGCGTTGATTTTCCGCACCCGTTCACGCCGATAATGCCCAATTTGTCATTTTCGTTCAGTGCAAAAGAAATGCGGTCAAGGATCTTGCGCGTGCCAAAGGAAAGCGAGAGGTCGGCAATGCTGATGACCGTCATTGATCGCCCTCCAACATGGCAAGCAATGCGTCCTTGTCGATCACAGGAACGCCAAGTGCTTGCGCCTTGGTCAGTTTCGAGCCCGCTTCCTCGCCTGCCACCACAAAAGAGGTCTTTTTCGAGACAGAGCCCGCGACCTTGCCGCCCGCCGCGCGAATGCGCGCCGCGGCCTCGTCACGTGTCATGTCGGGGAGCGTGCCCGTGAGCACAAAGGTCAGGCCCGCCAGTTTGTCGCCCGTGGGGGCGGCGGTGGCGTGCGTCAAAAGTCCCGCGTCGGCAAGACGGCGGCAAAGCGCCACGTTTTGCTCGTGCGAGAAGTAGTCCACCACGTATTCTGCGGTGATCGTGCCGAAGTCCTCGATCCCGATCAGTTCCTCCACGGTGGCGGAAAAACAGGCCTCCAGTGTGCCGAAACGCGCGGCCAGTGCCGTGGCGGCCACCTGACCGATACTGCGAATGCCCAGCGCAAAAATGAGGCGTTCCAGTCCCGCGCCCTTAGAGCGCTCGATGGCGGCGATCAGATTGGCGGCGGATTTTTCGCCCATGCGCTCCAGTGTTGCCACGTCCTCGGCGCGGAGCGTGTACAGGTCGGCAGGGTCGTGAATAAGCCCCGCCGCAAGGAGTGCTTCGACCACCTGCGGTCCCAGTCCCTCAATGTTCATCGCGTCCTTGGAGGCAAAATGCTCAATGGAACGGGAGAGTTGTGCGGGGCAAGCACTGTTGGTACAGCGAATGGCCGCACCCTCGTCCTTGTCGCGCGTGACTGCCTCGCCGCAAGAAGGGCATACACGGGGCAGGAAATATACGGGCAACTCGCCGCCGCGCGCCTCTTTGTGCGAAGCCACGACCTCGGGGATAATGTCGCCCGCCTTTTGTACGGTCACGATATCACCGATGCGAATATCGCGCTCGTGAATGAAGTCCTCGTTGTGAAGCGTGGCGCGCGAAACGGTGGTGCCCGCCAAACGTACGGGAGCCAGTACGGCGGTGGGTGTGAGCACGCCCGTGCGTCCGACCGCTACGGTGATGTCAAGGAGTTTGGTCTGCTTCTGCTCGGGGGGATACTTGTAGGCAACCGCCCACTTCGGGGTGTTGGTGCCCTCGCCGAGAATGGCGCGGTGCGCCAGTGTGTCGATCTTGATCACGGCGCCGTCAATGTCAAAGGGCAGAGAATCGCGCAATTTGCCAAGGTGCTCAATATGCGCTTCGATATCGGCGGCAGTTGCGGCCACCGTGCGGTGCGAGAGCACCTTGAAGCCAAGTTCCGAAAGGCGCTCCAGTGCCTCGGTGTGCGTCAGGGGCGCGTGCCCGTCGGCGTACAATTCGCCCTCTTGCAGATTGAAAATGAAAATGTCCAATTTGCGTTCAGCGGCGATCTTGGGATCCAACTGACGGAGCGACCCTGCCGCGGCGTTGCGAGGATTGGCCATGAGCGTGAGGCCCTCGGCCTCGCGCTGTGCGTTGATCTTCTCAAAGGTCGCACGCGGCATATAGACCTCGCCGCGCACCGTGAGCGTCAAGGGCTCGGTGAGCGTGAGGGGAATGGAATAGATGGTGCGCAGATTGGCCGTCACGTCCTCGCCCACCAGACCGTCACCGCGCGTTGCGCCCGACACAAACACGCCGTTCTCATAGCGCAGTGCCACGGAAAGTCCGTCGATCTTGGGTTCCACCGAGTAAGCGGCGTTCGGCAAAGGAGCCGCTACGCGGTTCAGAAACTCCTCCAGTTCCTCAAATGAAAACACGTCGGAAAGGGAATTGAGCGGTACGCTGTGCGTGATCTTTTGGAACTTGTCCAGTGCCGCACCGCCCACGCGATGCGTGGGGGAAGAGGGATCGTCCAGCTCGGGGTGCGCCCCCTCCAGCGAGAGGAGTTCGGCGTACAGTTTGTCATATTCAAAATCGGAGATCTCGGGCGAGTCCTCCACATAGTAGCGTTTTGCGTGATAGTTGATCAGCGCGCGCAACTTTTGTATGCGTTCCATAACGTCACTCATCGTGCTACTCCTTCCTTGAACCATATAGAAATATTATACTAAATATATCTTGTTTTGTCAATCGAATAAAATGCGAAAAGCACTTGCCACGGGGCGCATTTTGTGCTACAATGGAGAAAATGAGCAAAGGAGCGTTCTATGAGAATTTTGATTGCATACGGCACGAAGAGCGGGTGCACGGCTGAGATGGCAACGATGCTTGCGTCGCTCCTGCCGAATATGGAGGTACACGTAGCGGATCTGGGCCTGGAACAACCCGATCCCGCCACATTTGACTACGTGGTACTCGGCACGCCCATTCGTATGAACCGCGCGCAAAAAAGCGTGGTGCGCTATATCGACCGCTATCACGATGCACTGGCGGCAACGCCGCACACTTTGTTCCTTTGCTGTGCCTTTGCAGATCAGTTTGACCACTATCTGCGCGTGGCATACCCGCATACGCTGATCACCACGGCAGAGGAGTGCCTGTATTTTGGCGGCGATCTCTCGCTCTCGCGTCAGCGTGGCCTTGGCAAATGGCTCACGCGAATGTTGCGCAACAGCATTCTGGAAAGTGAGGAGGACGAACTTGTGCTCCCCAACCTTTTGCCCGAGCACGTGAGAACACTTGCCGACCGTCTGCGCAAAAAATAAGTTTTTTAGAAAAAGGTGTTGACACGGAGCGCCTTTTGTGCTACAATATGTGGGTGCCGATTGCGGCATACGCCCCTGTAGCTCAGACGGTAGAGCACTTGACTTTTAATCAAGGTGTCCGGAGTTCGAGTCTCCGCAGGAGCACCAGAAAAAGACAAGTTTCTTTTGAAACTTGTCGTTTTCTTATATTCATTTACGTTTACTTATCGTTATGGATATACGCGTTCTCCGTTGGCCCGTTTCAAAAGCTCGCGCGAGAAGAAGGCGGCAAGCGCCTCTGCTCTTCCCTCTTCAAAGGGCGACTGCAGCCCGACAGCCGCAAGATTACCGAAGAAATCATAGCGGTAAGCCCGATCAATCA
>JAZSGQ010000003.1:0-3513 GCA_045532805.1 Eubacteriales bacterium | reverse complement strand
AACAGAAAAGAGAGGACATTACGGATTACCCCGTTTTGTTCTCTCTTTCTGCTTGTAATAAGGGTTTGGGCTTAGCCCATATCAGCATTTGACCAGTCAAATGCGATGCTTGCACTTTTGCCAAAGTGTAAATTCTCCGCTAAGAACATCACCCTTAGCCATCGGCTTTTTTGTTAAGATCGGTCCATGCGCAGTTTCATCGCTTCCAGGGCCTTGAGGTGTCCTTCCTCTTCGGCAGAGAGTGCCGTGAGCAGTTGGCGCGTTATGTATTCGCGCGCGCCCGTGGCCATGCGGCGGTAGGTCGCCGTGGCGGCGGTTTCGGCCTCGATGAGACGGTCCAGGATCTCCAACGTTGCGTCGTGCGGGTCTTCACTGTAGGTGAGCGGCACGGTCTGAATGCGTGCCTGCAAGCGGAAGGGGATCCCCAGATCTCGCAACAGGCGGCAGAGCGCCTTGTAATGCTCGATTTCGCCCGTGGCGATCGAATTGCAAAGCGTGGCGGCGGCCGGCATAAGTTTTTCCAGTGCCGTCCCGCAGTGCAGATACGTGACGATGGTATTCAGTTCCTCCTCACACAGACGATAAAGTTGGCCGATGATCACGGGGCTTTCTCTGGGTGGAACCTCCGACGGCGCGGCGGACTCGGCCTGCATACGGTTTCTGTTTGGTAGATGCATCGCATTCCCCTCCTTTTGCTAACAGGAAATGCAAGGGGAGGGGAAAACGTGCATCAACCGCGCATTTTTTTGCGAAAAACAAGCACGGCGGGCACGCACACGGCGATGGCCCAGGCGCACACGATGAGCGTGGGGAACAGTGCCTTTTCCACGTTGCCCGCCAGTGCCGCGCGTGCGGCGTCCACGGCGTTGGCAAAGGGAAGAACGTGTGCAAAGGTCTCAAAGCCCTTTCCGAGTAGTTCGAGCGAGAACCACGTGCCGCTGAGCCACGCGCTCACGTTGGTGAGCAGAGCACCGCACAGACTGCCTACCTGACGCGAGGTCATCAGCGAACCGAATAACAGGCCAAATCCGATGAAAAGGATAAGGGACGGTATGAGAAAAACGAGCATGGTAAGGAAATGCACCGTCACGGTAAGGCCAAAGAAAAGCGCTACGATCAGACATAAAAGCGCTTGTGCGAGGCCGAGTGGCAAGAGCGGGATCGCATAACCCAGTACGAAGTCCACAGCGCGCAACGGCGAGGTGAAGAGTCGCGTGAGAAAGGCGGTCTCCCGATCCGTTGCCAGCAACAGTCCGCCAAACAGGGCAAGGAATGAGAATCCGAATACGATCACACCCGGGAGCAGATTCTCAATGGCGAAGATCGCCATACCCGCTTCGGCGGGGATATTCAGATTCATAATGGAAAGCAATAACAACAGGATCACGGGGAAGCCCGCGCCGAAGATGAGTGTCAGGGGATCGCGCAACATCTCCTTGGCACAGCGTTTGGTGAAGATCAGAGTTCTCACTATTTCACCTCCCTCGCGGACAGACGCACAAAGGCCTCTTCAAAGTTCTCGCTACCCGCGGTGGTCTTGATTTCCGATACCGTTCCCACGGTAATCAGCCGTCCGTCCGCAAGGATCGCCACGCGATCACAGAGCGATTCCGCTTCTTCCAGATAGTGTGTGGTGAGGATCACGGTCATTTTGCCCTTCAGCGTGCGAATGAACGACCACAATTCATGGCGTGCGATCACGTCAAGCCCTAACGTCGGCTCGTCAAGAAAGAGAATGCGCGGCTCGCTGATGAGCGCCATCGCGATGCTCACGCGCCTCTGCCAACCGCCTGACAGTGTGCCTGCGCGGCGTGTTGCCACCTCGGCAAGGCCCAACTCCTCGATCATTTTCTCCACCCGTTCGGCGGCTTTTTTGTCGGCAAGTCCGTGGATCTGCGCGATAAAGTACAGATTTTCTCTGACCGTCAGTTTGTTTGCCACCGCCGTTTCTTGTGGGGAAACGTTGATGATCTCTTTGACGTTTTGCGCCTCGTTCTTGATGCTGTATCCGCCGAGCGTGGCGTCCCCCGCGGTCGGGGGCGTGAGGCAGGAGAGCAGTTTGATCGCCGTGGTCTTGCCTGCTCCGTTTACGCCAAGCAGGGCAAGCATCTCGCCCTCGCGCACGGCAAGATCAAGGTGATCCAGCGCAATCACGTTGCCGTAGCGCTTGCAAAGTCCGTACGTTTCAATGGCATTCATGGCCGTCCTCCCGATTGCCGAACAGGAATTGCAGAAAACTTGTGTCGTTGACAATGGCAATACCGCGCTCCTTATCTGCCATCAAAAGCAGACTGTCGCCCGCCTTGATGCCAAACATATCGCGCATATTTTTGGGGATCACAATCTGTCCTTTTTCACCGATCTTCACGGTGCAGAGATCTTTGTCGTCAGGAAATCTCATAGGTAGCCCTCCGTTCGTGCGAAAAGTATTACTTTTCCTACTTATAGTATATCACGGATCCTCTTTCGTGTCAATAGAAAAAACAGGACAACTCGAAAAAGTTGTCCTGTTTTTCATTATTTATTCGCCTGCATGGCGCGGCGAATGCGCATCGTCTCCTTCATGCGAAGTTCGGTATTGAGGATCTTTTTGCGCAAGCGGATCGACTTGGGTGTGACCTCGATGAGTTCGTCGTCGGTGATGAACTCAATGGCTTCCTCCAGTGTGAAGATAATGGGGGGCGTGAGCAGCAGTTTCTCGTCTGCACCCTTGGAACGAATGGCGGTCAACTTCTTCTCATCGCAGGGGTTGAGCGCAATATCGTCGTTCTTGGGGTTTTCGCCCACGATCATACCCTCGTAGACCTCGGTCTGGGGGCCAACGAACATATTGCCGCGCTCCTGGCAGTGGAACAGACCATAGCGCGTGGTCACGCCTGCCTTGGAGGCCACCAGTGCACCCGTAAAGCGCATGGGGATCTCGCCGCGGTAGGGCTGATAACTGTCGAAAATGGTGTTCATCACGCCCTCACCGTGCGTGGCGGTCATAAACTCGGAGCGATAGCCGATCAGACAACGGGAGGGAATGAGGTACTCGATGCGGGAGCGGTCTCCCACGGGCGTCATCTCCAGAAGATCGCCCTTGCGCTGTCCCAGCTTCTCAACCACGGGGCCGACGTATTCCTGCGGCACGTCCAGCAGCACGCGCTCAAAGGGCTCGCACTTCACGCCGTCGATTTCACGGAAGAGCACGCGGGGATTGGAGCAGCAAAGCTCGTAGCCCTCGCGGCGCATATTTTCGATAAGGATGGAAAGATGCATCTCGCCACGGCCTGCCACCTGGAACTCGTCCGTGGTGTCGCCGTCGGATACGCGGAGCGACATATCGCGCAGGGTTTCGCGGTACAGGCGCTCGCGGAGTTGACGGGAGGTGACGAACTTGCCCTCTTTGCCTGCCAAGGGGCTGGAGTTGACGGCAAAGGTCATTTCCATCGTGGGCTCGCTGACCTTGACGAACTCCAAGGGCTCGGGGCAGGTGGTAGAGGTCACGGTGTCACCGATGCTGATGTCGCC
>JAZSGQ010000079.1:0-10165 GCA_045532805.1 Eubacteriales bacterium | reverse complement strand
AGCACCTCTCGGCGAATGGATTGTGACGGATTTCGTCGCGGCATGACGCAGTAAAGTGTGGACTTTACAAGTTAGGACACGGCGAAAGGCGCGAAAATGCGTTGCCGAGAGGCCATCGTGTTCGGCTCTCTTCGGCTATAGAAAATGCACGATTCGACATGGAAACCGAAGAAAATTAGAAGAAAGCAGGGGGAGAACTCAATGAAAAGGATCAAACTCATTCTGATCGGCGCGGGAGACAGAGGAACCATTTATACAGAACTTGGAAATCAGTATTGCCCTGAACTGATGGAGGTGGTCGGTGTGGCCGATCCCGATCCCGTCAGAAGAAACTATATCAAGGAGAAATTCAATCTTCCCGACGAGCGCGCTTTTGAGTGGGGCGAGGATCTCCTCGACCTGCCGAAATTTGCGGACGCCGCAATCATCGCAACGCAGGACAAGGAACATTTTGCGCTCGCAATGAAGGCCATGTCAAAAGGGTACCACCTTCTGCTCGAAAAGCCCGCGGCCACCACGCCCGAGGAGTGCCTTCGGATCGCGGACTATGCAAAGGAGATGGGGGTCAAGGTCGTGATTTGTCACGTGCTCAGGTTTACGCCCTTTTTCAATTTGCTCAAGAGCGTGATCGATAGCGGACGCCTTGGAAGGGTGATGAATATCGTGCACGTGGAGTGCGTCGGAAACGTACATCAAAGTCACAGTTATGTCAGAGGAAACTGGAAAAACAGCGAAACAAGTTCCCCTATGATACTTGCCAAGTCCTGCCATGACCTTGATATCCTTCAGTGGCTGTTAGGAAGAAAATGTACGGACGTGCAGAGTTTTGGTTCGCTCCGATATTTCGTGAGTGAAAACAAGCCCGAGGGCGCCCCCGAATATTGCTATCAGGGTTGTCCTGCAGGCGAGGAGTGTCCGTATAACGCGCTCAAAATATACAGTTCGGACAGCGCGTTCCAGATCTGGGTGAAAAAAGCCACGAAAAAGCACATGCCGACCGAAGAGGATATTAGGAAAGCGATCACTGAAAGTGATTACGGAAAGTGCGTGTTCAGCTGCCCGAACAACGTGGTGGATCATCAGGTGGTCAATTTGGAGTATGATGACGGTGCGACCGTTTCCTTCACGATGAGCGCGTTCAATCGGGGCGGACGGAAGATCCGCATCATGGGAACTGCGGGCGAGTTGACGGCAGAAATGTCCTGGGATCACGTGGAGATCTTTGACTTTGGGACGCGCCAGACAGAGAATATTTATATCAAGGATTTCGTTGCGGACGAGAGCATCAAGGGCGGCCACGGGGGCGGAGACCACGGCATCATTAGGACCTTCTGTGAGTACCTCGGCGGCACTTACACGGGCAAGTCCATTTGCGACGTCACCACCTCTATCGAAAACCATCTCGTGGCCTTTGCGGCAGAGAAAGCGAGAGTGGAACGCACGATCGTCAATATGGACGAGTACATCAAGGAGATCCGCCAAGCCCCGCGGCTTGGATAAAAACAAGAATGGTACCCGTTTGGGTGCCATTCTTGTTTTAAGCATACTTTGGAAAGGTTCAGTTGCCGTGCGCTTTCAGATACGCTACGTAGTACTTCCAATCCTCTCGTCCCAGATAATGGCTTCCCGCTCTTAAGTGGTAGCCGATATTGCCGTCGTGAAGACATTCGCCAACACAAGGCAAACGGTCGGGGTAAACAAATCCCGTGCCCACGTCTTTTTGGTAATACTTGCTTGCCGCAACACACGCCCCATATTCATTCTCGGGACAGGCCCAAAGGTCCTGTACGGCACTCGCAACGTAGACCTTATGCGGCGCGTTGGCGGCGATCAGCCAATGTTGGTCAAAGGGCAACGCGTCCTCGTTGGCGGCATATTTCTTATAGTTTTCACAAAACCAATAGGGGAAAACGTTGAGGATCTTCTCTACCGTCTCGCCTGTATGTCCTCTGGACAGTGCCGCGCCGCTACAACCGGAATCGTTGGAGAAGGCACAGTCAAAGCGCTCGTCCAGAGCGCCCGTCAAAAGCGCCGTTTTGCCCAGTCTCGAATGTCCCACAACGCTGATCTTTGTATGATCCAGTTCCGGCAAGGTTTGTGCATAATCCATGACTCTCATGGCCGCCCAAGCCCAAAGCCCGATCTTTCCGCATTGATCGGGTTCGCGTTTCCCATCGGGGTAAACGACGCCCGCCAGTCCGTTTGTAAAATCTCCGTTGTCCGAGCAAACGTCCTTATAGCAAAAAGTGAGGGTGGCGTATCCTTCGTCCACAAGTTCCTCGGTGGGCTGATACCGATCGGGGACCAGATCTCTGAAATTGATATGAATAAAAGAGGGAGGAGGCGTGGTTACTTTCGTGGGGCATGCATAATATAGGGGGAAAGAAAATTCGCCCCAATCCGCTTTACAGTGCAAGGTGAGTGTTTGCAGAGTTGCTTTTCCCGCACAGAACTTCTTGTCGCATTTTTCAAGCGTTGCAGTGACCGTGTGGGGAGCGGCGGGCAGATAGCCGTATTCCTCGCGCAATAAAACGTCAAGGATCTCGCGCTTGCTCCATTTACACGGGTCGGGCAATTGATCATACTGTTTCATCATAGCGCCTCCGGATGCCTAGGTATTTGAAGCCATTATAGCAATTTTCGCCGGGTTTGTCAAGGAAAAAGCCGAGGTTTCATCGTGCAAAACGGAACGTGAAACGGTAGTGGTTTTGAGCGGTAGAGATAGGGGACTTGACCCGCTTTCTGCGGCTCGCCGCAGAATCACGCCGCAAGGCGTACATCTCATCACGGCACAGCCGTGGATATCATCAACACGAAGTGTTGTATCTCATCAAGTCGCAGGGAAGAATACACGCTGACGCGTGATGAGATACAATGGCGGCAGAGCCGCCATGGATGATATACCGCCTTGCGGCTTGGATAAAAACAAAATGGCACCCAAATGGGTGCCATTTTGTTTTGGTGCGTGGCAAACACCTTGGCGCTCCGCGCCAAGTGCGGACTTGAACTCCACCGTGCAGGGGGAAGAGAATGCGTTTCGGGCGAAGAAGCGGCGCGCAGTGTCGGTCGCGTCCGATACCCGCACCAAATACAAAGGGAAAGGCGATTGCCGTGCCCTTTGTATTTGGTGCGGGTAAGAGGACTTGAACCTCCACGAAGTTGCCCCCACTAGAACCTGAATCTAGCGCGTCTGCCAATTCCGCCATACCCGCATATAGAGGGTGTCGCTACGGGGCAACACCCTGTCGCGTAAAACGCAAGGTTTTACGTTGGTCTGAGTGACACGACTTGAACGTGCGGCCTCTACCACCCCAAGGTAGCGCGCTACCAACTGCGCCACACCCAGATTTCTGCGACCTGTACATTTTAGCATAAAGTTGCGCCAATGTCAATACCTTTTTCGAAATTTTTTTCTTTTTCTGTCAACTTCAACGGAACTTGCGCGCCCGCGCGCGGGGAAAGTTAACTTTCTGTGAAAAGAATTGACCGTTTTTGAAATATATGATAATATATAAGTAAGATATTAGGGCGCTTTTGTGTATTTTTGCAGAGTGCTACTTTTTGAAGAAAAGGAGTCCGTATGAAACGACTGCTGTTTGTTTCTGTGTTGCTGCTTGCACTGCTTTCTT
Source organism: Eubacteriales bacterium (assembly GCA_045532805.1). Taxonomy (GTDB): domain Bacteria; phylum Bacillota; class Clostridia; order Oscillospirales; family CAG-272; genus Firm-07. Next base: position 6,536 of record JAZSGQ010000079.1, on the reverse strand, counting down.
CGTGCATGTTCCTCTCCGTTGCGGCGGCCGAGGATTATACCTTTGCAACACTGAATTACGAGACCGCTGACGGCACGGCGAGCGGCGTGCTGGCCAAGGAGAGCGAATTCTCCTGTGGCGTTACGCTGCGCTGTGATGCACAGCGGGCAACGCTCTCTCTTGACGGAGTATCCGTGGAGGGGGACAGTGTGACGCTTGTGAACGCGGGACGCTATCAAGTGACCGTGACGGCACGTGAGGGAGGCGCCACCTTCCTCTATACGGTGACGATCCTGCCGCGCGTCAATCTCTATGATGGCCAGGTGTTCACCACCTATCCGACCATTGAGTGCGAGAATGTCAGTCGGATCGTGCTGGACAGAAATTATAATACTCCCATCTCTTCGGGCACGACGGTGACGGAACTGGGTGTGCACGAGTTGGAGATCACGGGCAACAATTACATCTTCAAATTCACGTTTTACGTGAGCGCGTGCGCCGCCACCTTCGGCTTTGACGAGTCGCTGGGGCAATACGCGCTTCGCCTGGAGGTCGGTGACTTTGAGGGCGTGTGCGTGACGCTGGACGGCACGACCGAACTCACCCCCGGCACGCACCGCGTTACGGCGGTGGGTCAGCACACTGTGACCGCCACGCAAAACGGTGAGCCGCTCACGGCCGCAGGTGCCCTGCCGAGCGCCGACGAGTTGCTCGTTCAGGTGCGCCTGATCCTTTCGAACATGGTTTCCGACGAGCCCTTCTACTTCAGACTCTCGCGCTGGGACGCCTCGTTTTACCTGGACGGGGAGCGCGTGGAGGGGGACCTTCGCATTGAGCGCCACGGCACGCACGAATTGGAGGTGCGCGACGGGGAGGGGAATGTGATCAAACACGCCTTCCGTGTCTTCTCCACCGAGGAGGACAAGGGACACAACGAGACCGTGTTGACGTTGACCTTTGACAATCCGCACAGAACCTATGCGACGTTCGTGATCGTTCCCGCGGTACTGCTTTTACTGCTTGCCGCCGCCTTTGTATTCTTGCGCAGGAGGATCGTATGACGAATTTTGAAAAACTCCTGCCGTTCCTTGTGGCCGCATTGGTGGTCGGCTGTGCCGTGGTGCTTTGGTTCGCGCTTCGCGTGGAGCAACGCCTGGCGGCACGCAAAAAGGTGACGCTGGAAAACTACCGAGAGAAAAACCATTTGTTCTACATCACGCGTGATTTTCCCGTGGCGGTGACGGCGGGTGCACTGGCACTGTGTTCCTTGGTGCTTGGTGTGATCGCGCTGTGCAATCCCGTGATCCGTCCGTACGCCGTGGCACTCTTATTGCTCACGGCCGTTGACGCGGGTGCGGTCTACTTCACGCTGACGCGCACCAAGTTTGCGCGCGATCTGCGCGTGTTCGACGCGTACTACGTCAAGGTGGCGGATATGCTGGCGGGCAAGGCACGCACCGAGATGGATCTGGAGATCTGCACGCGCCGCGTGTCGGAATTGCGCGCAAGACTGATCGGCACGATCGCGGATTTCAACCGCAACCTGACCGAGCAGATCTCGGACGAGTTTTGTCCCGAACTCTTCGCGCCGCTTGACGCAATGATAGCCGAATACAAGGTGGAGACCCTGCGTTTTGCCGCCGAGATCGAGGCGGATTTCAACCGCGCACTGGCTGAATTTTTACAGACTGAGCAGGAGCCCGCGCTCCGCGTGGTGCCCGTGCGGAGCTTTGACGAGGGCACGGTGGACGATCTGCTGGCCGAGGTCAAGACCGCTTATGCCTCCCGCGTGACCGAACTTGTGATCGGACAGGTGTCGCGCGGTGCCGTGGCAGATGCCAAGGCGCTTGGCAACATCATGAAACTCTTCCACACACTGGGTGTGAAGGTAGATGCCGAAACACTGGCACGCTTCCTGCGCGCCGCCGCCGTGTTTGAGGACCGCACGGAACTTGCGACACTGCTGTATGGCAATAAGCAGATCACGGCACAGACTGTGTGCGAATTGCTGATCCCCGAGGATATGGAATGGGCGTTTGCCCCCGGTATGGCGGGTGCGTTCAACGCACGTGAACTGACGGCGATCATCAGCGCACTGCTTGCGGCCGACCGCGCCGCGATGTGTTATCTGTTGCTTTCTCAAATGACTGCAGAGCAGAAGCAGATCTTAGAGGAGGCGCTCGCCTCTTTTGCGGGCAAGGAGCAAAACGCCGCCGTACGTCAGGCCAAGGCATTCCGCTTGATCCTTGGCACCGAGTATGCCGTGGGTAATATGGCGAGTGTGTTTGAAAATCTCGCATTAATGCTGGACGCAAACCGCGAGGATCTGGGTCTTACCGCCGACGAGCAAGCGAGCATCACCGAAATCGTGCGCGAGGGTTGCTTTATGGCAAAACGACGCGAGATCGGCGCGCTGTATACCAAGGCAACCAAGCGCGGTGCCGCACTTTGCGAATCCGCCACGCGCGTGCTGTTGCAGTACATTATGGATCCCACCGAGCAAAGCGAGTTGTTTGACGAGCGCCGCTTGGTGGCACTGTTCGGAGAGTATCGCTTCACGCTCAGTTTTGCCGATCTGTCGGTGCTTCGTGCACTGGTAGGCGGCTGCTTGCTTTGCACCACCGAGGACGAGGGTGTGCGCGCCGCTGTGGCCGAGGAACTCACCTCTATGCCCTACCTGCTCACGCCCGATACAAATGAAGAAATGCGGGCCTTTGGCGCACGCCTGCTTGCGGCTCTTGCCGAGCAGGAGATCGCACGGTTGCGCGCCGTGATCTACCGCACCGAGTCCGAGAGATTGACGCTGGATCGCGTGCTGGCACTTTCGGGAAAGGGGGCATAAGCCGTGGATGAAACTATGAAAACGGGTACTGCCCCTTATCAACTCATCAGTTTTGTGGTGGATAACAGCGCCTCTTGTGAGAGAGAAAAGTTCTCCGCGCTGATGGGTGCCTTCCGTCGCTTTGCCGCGGCACATGCCGAGAACGAAAGCTTTGCGTGGGAACTGATCTGTTACGATGCGTTCGAGCCCTCTGTGGCAAAGTCCTTTGACTCGGCTGAAATCTCGCCCGTATTCCTTGGCAGAATGCCACTGCTGGCCCGCGCCACCGACAAAGCGCGCGAGCGCTTGCTCGCCAAGGCGGCACAGTTGCGCGCCAAGGGTGCCGTGGTGCACCGTCCGATGCTGATCGTGCTCTCGGACGGCTTTACGTTCGACGATGCCGAGGAACTGGCACGCTCACTGGACGCGATGGAGCGCGAGGGGAAACTTACGTATCTGCCTTTCCGTCTTGGCAGTACGCTGTATACGGAGCGTATGCGCGCCTTTGATCGCGTGAAGCACATGATCGAGATCCGCGAGGGGCAGATCGAGGGGCTCTTGGCCTTCCTCGACACGTTGCTTGTGCGCCGTGCCGAGTTGCCCGTGGAGCAGGCGATGAAATTAGAAAAGACTGATTTTGAAGGGTGGGCGTTGCTATGATCATACAAAAATGGAAGCAATGCGACACCCGTGTACAGGGTATCGACCACAAGGCCGCAGGCGTTGTGTGCCAGGACGGCACGGCCTCGGCGGCGGCGAACGGCGTACACGCCATTGCACTCTCCGACGGCGGCGGTAGCCGCAAATTTTCTGAGATCGGCTCCGCGTGCTCCACGCGTGCGGTCTGCGAACTTCTCGTGACAAAATTCGACGATTTTTATGCCCGTATGGAGCAGATCGGAATGGGCGGCCCCAAGGCGTCCAAACTCCTGCTTCACTTGCGGCTGGAGATCCTGGACGCAGTGTTGGATTCCTTACGCGCCGAGGTGACTGCCGAGCGCGCTTTGGCCGATTTCGGTTGCACCTTGCAGTTCTTTGCCGTGAAGGAAGGGCGTTACATCGCAGGACACGTCGGTGACGGCGTGATCGCTGCACTGTATCAGCGTGGGCTTTCCCGCCGCGTGGAGGTGCTCTCGCACCCTGAGAATGGCGGCGGCCCGAACATCACCTTCTTTGTGACCGATCACGATGCTAAGGATCACCTGCGCCTTTGCCACGGCGAATGCCATCAGTTGGAGGGCGTGTTGATGATGTCGGACGGCCCCGAAGAGGTGCTCTATCACGCACAGACGGGTATGCACCCCAACACGGGCAAGTTGTTTGACAATTTCCAAGGTGTCGGCCGTGCGCGGTATGAGGCGGTGCTTGGACAGTTCCTTGCCAAGACCGTGGCAGGGCACAGTTTTGACGACCTTAGTCTCAATCTGCTCTATCTGGAAACGGTGGAAGAGAGCATGCTCTCGCCTGAATACAGACGCGAGTTGTTTGACGGCATCAAGGGCAAAGGACAGGTCAAACGGATCAGTGCCGAGGCCTTTGCGATCGATGCCACCTACCCCGAGGGTTCGCCCCTTGATCCTTCGTTTTTAAGGAGTGCGTATGGCGACTAAAGTATATTACTATATGGATCACTCCGCGCTCCTGGAGGAGGATTTCTACCTGGTAGCGGAGGATCTTGTGAAGAACGATCCCGAGGCGACCTTTTTGTTGGACACGGCAATCTACAGTCGCATAGAGGACTACAAGCATCTGGGAGAGAAAACCAAGGCACTGATCTTAGAGAACTTTGTCAACCTTTTTGCCGCACTCGGCAACGCGATGCAGGTGGACACCAATGAAGGGTTTGACCCAGCACCCCTTTCTGAGATGGCAAAGCATCTGACCGTTATCACGCAACAGCAAAAACTGGTGGACAACTTCACGGTGCTTGGCAACCGCGTCAAGTTCCTGCGCTTTGCGGACGGGGCACTCGTACCCTTCCCGCGCAGTGTGGATCAGAACGGCAGGGCGTTTTATCTGGAAACGGATACCTACGTCACGCCCTTTGATATGGAGAAACTGACATACGTCTATTCGCCCCGTTACGGCTATTTGAAGTTGGATAAGAGCCGTGATTATTCGGGCGGTGAGGGTGTATGCTACCGCACCTACAATGGGCTTTTCGCCAAGTTGTATTTCAAGAAACATCAGACCTACGTCAATTTCAAGAAACTGCAGACGATGGTCGAGATGGGGTGCAGCACGCCCTTCATCTCCTGGCCGCTCGATATCCTGTATCACAACAACCAGTTTGTTGGTTACCTGATGAAGGAACTCGGCGACACGCGCTCAGTCGATGAACTGCGTGACGACGGCTTTTCGGGCTTCAGTCTTTTGGATCGCTTTGTGATCGTGCGCAACTTCCTGCAAAGCGTGGCCTATCTGCACGAGCGTGATATTCTGGTGGGCGATATGAAACTGGATAACATTCTGGTGGGGCCTAATGCGGACGTTTATATCATCGATGCGGGCAGTTTCCAGGTGGCGGATTACGCCTGTGACGTATGCCACAAGGAGTACACTGAGCGCATCTACACGGGCGATCAGTTAAAGCGCATTTTGCGCAGTGTGCGCGAGGAATATTTCCCCATCAATAAGATCATTTTTGAGATTTTGATGCTCAAGGGTCCCTTTTACAGCAAAAACAACACCGAGATCGACGGTGACGGCAGTCGAGAGTTCCACTATCCGCTTCACTTCGATCCCACACGCGAGGATCCGCGTGCGTTGCCCTACCACATGAAGGTGTGGTTTTCCTTAAGCCCCGCGATGCGGCAGTACTTCTACTATTATTTTACCGAGGGAAAGGTGACCTATCTCTCGGACTGGTTGCGTGAACTGGAGGTCTATCTTCTCGCCAAGCAACAGCCCAAAAAGGAGGATTGATTTATGAATAACGGCTTTTTCGGAGATTTGGATTTTGGTGATTTCGGTGCGCCTACGGGCGGCAGTAGCCGCAAGGTGCCGATCTGCCTGGTGCTGGACTGCTCGGGATCGATGCGTTATCCCGACGGCACCCGTATGCCCAAGATCGATGAGTTGAACCGCAATATCGACGCGTTTCTCGCATACGTGCAAAACGATCCCAAGGCGTCCAAGATCTGTGATCTTTGCATCATCACGATGGGCGACTCCGTGCGCGTGGTCACGCGCTATACCACGGTGGATCGCATTCGCTTCCAGCATCTGGCGGCAGGTGGTGGCACGCCCCTTGGCACGGCCATGACCAAGGCAGTGGAGCTGCTCAAGGAGCGTCGCCAGTACTACCGTGACAACGATATCGAGCACTACAAGCCGATTCTGATGGTGATGACCGACGGTGATCCTACCGACGACATCAGTTTTATCTCGCGCGAGGTGTCGGACATGGTCGAGCGCAAGGAGATGAAGATCTTCCCCGTGGGCGTTGGCGTCAACTTCAATCAGGAGTCGCTGGCACGCTTCTCGCCTCTGCTCCAACCCAAACTGATCCGCAACACGGAGGCCTTTGACAAGCTCTTTAAGTTGCTTTCCGCCTCCTCCTCCAACCCCAACGACGATTCGCTTGAAAAGTGGTTCAATAACGACTTCTAATACAAACAAGGGCTGATTCACTAAAATGTGACTCAGCCCCTTTTTTGCATATTCTTTCACTGTTATGGCAAAAATGTATCGGTACTTGAAAAATTGTCAAAAGTGTGCTATACTGAAAAAAGCT
>JAZSGQ010000092.1:0-12951 GCA_045532805.1 Eubacteriales bacterium | reverse complement strand
CATCCTGTCAAGGAAAATTATGAGCTTCACGATGACAAGCTTATTCTTAAAGGAAGCAGCGTAACCCTTGATGATGTGGATTCACCGACCTTTATTGCTATGCGTCAGAGAGATTTTGAATTTGAACTTAAGGTAAATGTTTCTGTTGACTGCGGTGAAGCAGGTGTTACGGTTTATTCCTGCGAAAACGAGCATTATGAAGCTGCGGTACGCAAAAACGGTGACTCATATGAAGCTGTATTGAAGCTTAACATAGGAGGAATAAAGCACATTCAGACCGTTACAGAGCTTAAGGAAGTCAAAGCGGAAATTTCAATCACTGCAAACAATTTCTTCTACGAGTTCAAGGTTAACGGAGTATCTCTCGGAGGCGGTCAGACAAAATATCTGTCCAGCGAGGTTTCGGGCGGCTTTACAGGAGTAATGCTCGGACTCTATGCAGTAGGGGACAACATAGCTGAATTTAACGGTTTTGAGATTAACTATAAATAAAATGTATATGAAATTGACATTTTTGCTGTTTTATAGTATAATTATTAAAAAATAATATACTTTTACCAAAAGGAGGTTGATATCATGATTATCGGATCAATAATTACGAGTGTAACAGCGTTTTTGTTCGGAATTGTTTTGATGATGGTGGGATTGTCTTTTATTAAAGGAAAGAATATTGAGCTTCTGGCAGGTTACAGTGATTTGTCTGACGTTGAAAAAATGTCGGATAAACCGGGTAAGATGGCAAAATTAACAGGCAAGGAGCTTATTATAATCAGTGGATTGACATTGGCTTATTCGGGTGCTTCTTTTGTTTTCGGTGCTGTTTATGAGATTAAGGCAGCGTTTATTATTGTTACGATTGTGTTTATTGCAGCTGTTGTTGCAATAACCTTAACTGGTGTGGCTGTTCACTTTAAAAATCAATAAATAATTTTACGGTGCAAATCATAAAATTGATCTGCACCGTTTTTTATGTGAAAAAATTGTCAAAAAAAGCAAGTATATACTTGATTATTTTATTGATATATGGTATAATTTGATTAGTGTCAGAACTATCCGTATTCAAGGATTGGATTTTCTGAAACAACAAGCCGTAAAGGAGGCGTCTTAATTGAAAAAACAGCATAGTCTTGTTGAACGTATTCTGATAATTGTGACGCTTGCAGTTTGCCTTTTATGTACGCTTGTTACCGTAGCAGGGGCGAATTTAATTTATTCTGTTACAGAGGACGGCTTGAAAAATGAGGTTCAGGCTGCTGCAAGAACGCTTCATAATATGTACGAGCTTAATTATACGACTGTCGGAAGTGACGGCGGTTTTGTTGATAAAGCAACCAATCAGCAGATGACGTCTGATGATTTCTTGAAAATTACATCATATATAGGCTGTTCAAGCAATATTGATTTTACTTTATTTAAAAATGATACAAGAATTTTTACCAGTGTAAAGAATGCTGACGGAAGCCTGGCAGTAGGAACAAAGGCTGATTCGGCAGTAATTGACAATGTAATAAATAACGGCAGAGAATATTTTTACAGCAAGGTACTGGTTAACGGAAAATATTATGTGGGATACTATATTCCTGTTGACGTTATTGATGGTGTTGCTACGGGAATGTGTTTTGCAGGTATGCCTTTAGACCTTGCTTCTGCAAATGCAAGGGAAGGTATAAAAATATTTATATTGCTTTCCCTTATAATCCTTGTTGTGACGCTTGTTTTAAGTATGGTTTATCTCAGACGTATTGTAACCGGACTTGATGATTTAAAGCAATATATTACAAAGGTTTCAAACGGTGAATTTACGGCAAGAATGAAGCGTGATACTGTCAGCAGAACTGATGAGATCGGCGATATCGGACGTCATGCAGAAAAACTGTGCGTGAATTTGCGTGATATGGTTGAACGTGACCCCCTTACGCTTCTTTATAACAGAAGAAGCTGTATGAAAAAGCTTGAAAAGCTTAAAAAGGAAGAAAATACATTTAGTGTATGCATCAGCGATATAGATTTCTTTAAGAAAATCAATGATGATTACGGTCATGCCGCAGGTGATGCTGTGCTTAAAATGGTGTCTGCGCTGCTTGATAAGTATGCGTCGGAAAACGGCGGATGGGCTTCAAGATGGGGCGGAGAGGAATTCTTGTGTGTATTTCCTGATAAAGGCATTGCAGATGTCAGAAAAATTCTTGATTCCGTTATGGAAGAAGTGCGTGGACTTGTTTGCAATTATGAAGACAAGGAGATTATGCTTACGATGACATTTGGTGCGGTATGTGCTTCTGATAAGGAAAGCATAGATACCACGATAAACCGTGCGGACAAGCTTCTTTACAAGGGCAAGGAAACGGGCAGAAACAGAATTATGAGCTAAAATTTACCCTGTCAATCTAGGTATTGGCAGGGAAATTAATTGGTTATTTGTCAATATATGTTTACTGCGTTACAGAGCTTGCCGATACTTGACAAAACAGGTGTATTTATGTATTATTAATAGTAGTATTGGTTAATAATATTATTGAGCAAAAACAAATTTTATGTATGAGGTATAGATAAGATGCTGGCAATAAAAAATCTTTCTTTTGAAATAAATGACGGAACTATTCATAAGGAAATAATCAAGGATCTTACACTGGACATTGATGACGGAAAGTTTATTGTAATAACAGGTCCTAACGGAAGCGGTAAATCAACAACCGCAAAGCTTATAATGGGTATTGAAAAAGCAACATCGGGACAAATTTTACTCGATGGAACAGACATAACTGATATGAGCATAACCGAAAGAGCAAAGCTTGGTATAAGCTTCGCTTTTCAGCAGCCTGTACGCTTTAAGGGCGTAAGGGTTATTGATCTGCTGAGAATGGCTTCGGGTAAAGAACTTACGGTTTCCGATGCTTGTAAGTATCTTTCCGAGGTTGGTCTTTGCGCAAAAGATTATATCAAGCGAGAGATTAATTCGGGACTTTCCGGCGGTGAGCTTAAGAGAATTGAAATTGCATCGGTTATAGCAAGAAATTCACGTCTTGCCGTGTTTGATGAACCTGAGGCAGGCATTGACCTGTGGAGTTTCAACAATCTCATTCGCGTGTTTGAAAAAATGCACGAGCGCACGCACGGCTCGATCCTCATCATCTCGCACCAGGAGCGTATTCTGGATATCGCGGACAAGATCGTGGTGATCGCCGACGGCCGCGTGGCGGCCGAGGGCTCCAAGGGAGACATTCTGCCCGAACTCCTGGGTGCACGCGCCGCGTGCCGATTCGTTGAGGAGGTGGCACCGTAATGGCAACGTTCGATTCCATTCAAAAAAATCTGCTCGCGCAGGTGGCCGATCTTCACGAAGTGCCCGAGGGCGCGTATTCGATCCGCGTGGACGGCAAACTCCACGGCAAGCAGAATTCCGAAAATATTGAGATCGTCGCAAAAGAGGACAAGCCCGGTATTGATATTTATATCAAGGAGGGCACCAAAAAAGAGAGTTTGCACATTCCCGTCCTGCTGGCAAAAAGCGGCTTGCGCGAGGTCGTGTACAACGATTTCCACGTGGGCAAGGATGCCGACGTGACCATTGTCGCGGGCTGCGGCATTCACAACGGCGGCACCGAGAAAAGCGAGCACAGCGGCATTCATCGCTTTTTCCTTGCCGAGAATGCCCGAGTGAAGTACGTCGAGAAGCATTACGGTGAGGGGGACGGCAACGGCCGTAACGTGATGAACCCCACCACCGAGATCTTTATGGAAAAGGGCAGTTACCTGGAGATGCAGACCGCGCAGATCAAGGGTGTGGACTCCACCGACCGCGTGACGCGCGCCAAACTGGCCGAGGGTGCTACACTTGTGGCACACGAGAAGATCATGACGCACGGTGAGCAGTCCGCCACCACGCTGTTTGAGATCGACCTGGACGGCGAGGGCTGTGGCGCACACGTGGTGTCGCGCTCGGTCGCAAAGGATAACTCGCGTCAGCATTTCGTGTCGCACATCAACGGCAACGCACTCTGCACGGGTCATACCGAATGTGACGCCATCATTATGGATAAGGCCAGCGTGTCCGCCGTGCCCGAGATCATCGCCAACCACCCCGAGGCGTCGCTCATTCACGAGGCCGCCATCGGCAAGATCGCAGGCGAACAGCTGACCAAGTTGATGACCTTAGGACTCACGGAAAAAGAAGCAGAGGAGCAGATCATCTCCGGCTTCCTGAAGTGATCTCGCGGGTAAAATCGCGCCATAGCGTCGTTGCTTCCTCTCCCTCGACTTCGGCGTATGACAAATACGCCTTCACCCGCGGGCTTCGTCGCGCCTCGCTTTGACACGATTTTCCTCCGCGAGAAAATCTTCGTTCATCTCGTCATCTTCTGTCGCGTTACGGGGAAGTTGGAACTGCTTTGATTTTTTCTCGTTATTGCTATGCTTTGTTTCTTTCGCGTCGTCATATCCAAGGCCTCCCCTTGCGAGGGGAGGTGTCGGCTCTGGCCGACGGAGGGGTAGTTTGATCACCCCCAAATATCAAAAAAGCCCCGTAACGGGGCTTTTTATTCAGATGATGCCAATCAAAAGGAGGGAGCGTCCTTGAAAAAGCAAATAACGGGCGTGCCCGTCCTTGGGGATCTTTCCCCTTTGCTTGCGTGGTATCGTGCGAATGCGCGCGATCTGCCCTGGCGGCGCACGCGCGACCCGTATCACATCTGGGTATCCGAGATCATGCTGCAGCAAACGCGCGTGGAGGCGGTGATCCCGTACTACGAGCGGTTTTTGTCGGCTCTGCCCGACGTGGCTGCATTGGCCGCCGCACCCGAGCCGCAACTTCTCAAACTCTGGGAGGGGCTTGGATATTACAGCCGCGTACGGAATATGCAAAAGGCCGCGAAGGTCATTATGTCCCATCACGGGGGCGAATTTCCGCGCACCTACGAGGAACTTTTGGCCCTCCCTGGGATTGGAGAATACACCGCGGGGGCGATCGGCGCTTTCGCGTTTGACCTTGCCGTACCCGCCGTGGACGGCAACGTACTGCGCGTGGCCGCACGCCTTTTGGCGCATACGGGAGACGTGCTCTCGCCCGCCACCAGACGCGTCCTGACTGCCGCCGTGGCGGCGGCACAATGGGAGAATGCGCCCGCCGACTTCAATCAGGCGATGATCGAACTCGGCGCTATCGTTTGCCTGCCAAGCGGTATGCCGAAATGCGACGGTTGTCCGCTTCGTGACCGTTGTTCGGCACACGAAAAAGGACTGGAAACGGCTCTGCCCGTACGCCGTGCCGCCGCACCGCGCAAAAAAGAGTACAAGACGGTGCTCGTTTTACGCGAGGGAGATCGCGTGGCGCTCCGCCGCCGCCCCGATACGGGGTTGCTCGCGGGACTCTTTGAGCCCTTCGTGCTGGAAGGCATACGGGACGAGCGCGAGGTGCGCGCGTTCCTCGCCGCGGCGGACTGCGCGCCGCTGTATCTCACGCCGCTCGGGGACGCCAAGCACGTGTTCACACACGTGGAGTGGCACATGGTGGGCTTTGAGGTGATCCTGCCCGAAGGGTCTCTGATCAAGATCCCTGTGGACGGTGCGGAAAATCCGCTCTTCCTCGCGCCGCGCGAGGAGATCGACGCGACCTTTGCCGTCCCCACCGCCTACCGCGCCTACCGACCCTATATGTAGCGCGCCGCGCGGCGGCGCACAATGAAATTTGCCCTTCGGGCAAGTGAAATTGCTTCGTAATGAAATGTTCGCTCACGCGAACGTGGCAAATTTCATTTCATGTCAAGCAAAGCATTTCATCAAAAAAGCACCCTGACGGGTGCTTTTTTTCATCGCTTGTCGATCGAGAGGTAGTCCTTCTCGGGCTCGATGCACTTGTAGCCGGGACGAATGATGCGTCCCGCGGTGGTGAATTCTTCCATGCGGTGTGCGCACCAGCCCGCCACACGAGCGATCGCAAACAGGGGGGTGTACATGCAAACGGGAATGCGGAGCATACGGTAAATGAGGCCCGAGTACAGGTCCACGTTGGCGCACATCGGCTTGGAAAGGCCCTTGTAACGGGCAAAGGCGATGGGCGTCTGGCGCTCGATGCTCTCCAGCAGATCGAAATCGTCACTGTAACCCTTCTGCTCCGCGAGGTCTCTTGCATAGCGCTTGAGCATCACGGCGCGGGGGTCGGACTTGGTGTAAATGGCGTGTCCCATACCGTACACAAGGCCGCTTTGATCGTAGGCCTCGCCGCGCAGGATCTTGTCGATCATACGCGCGACCTGCTCATCGTCGTGCACGTCGGTCACGTTCTCCTTGATGCAGTCGAACATCTCCTGTGCCTTGATGTTGGCACCGCCGTGACGCGGGCCCTTGAGCGAGCCGATGGCGGCACTGATGGCGGAGTAGGTGTCGGTGCCCGAGGAGGACAGCACGCGGCAGGCAAAGGCGGAGTTGTTACCGCCGCCGTGCTCGGCGTGAATGACAAGGCAAAGGTCCAAGAGTTTTGCCTCCTCTTCGGTATAGGCCTTATCCGAGCGGAGCATACGCAAAAAGTTTTCTGCGGTGCTCAGTTCCTCCTTGGGGTTGTTGATGTGCAGACTGTGTCCGCCGAAGTAGTGGCGGTACACCGCATAGGAATGCGCCGCGATCACGGGCACGCGCGCTACCAGTTGCATGCACTGGCGCAACATATTGGAAAGCGACGTGTCATCGGGATTCTCGTCATAGGCGTACAGAGAGAGCACGCCCGTGGAGATCTTGTTCATGATCGAGGTGGAGGGCGCCTTCATCAGAATATCCTCGTCAAAGCGTGCGGGCAGTCGCTCATAGCGGTTCATCACCGTGGCAAAGCGCGCCAGCTGATCGCGCGTGGGCAGATGGCCGAAGAACAGCAGATAGCAGCACTCGGGGAAGCCGTAGCGCCCCTCTTTGGCAAAGTTCTCCACAAGGTCGGTCATTTTGATGCCGCGATAGTAGAGTTCGCCGTCCAAGGGCATGCGCTCGCCCTCGTTGAGAATATAACCGTGCGCGTTGCCGATGCGCGTCACGCCTGCCATCACGCCCGTTCCGTCGGGCTCGCGCAGGCCGCGCTTCACGCGATAGTTGTTGAAAGCGGCGGCGGGAATGCTGTAGCCCGAGGCGGCTTCCTCGGCAAGACCGCGCAGGATCTCCTCGTTCTCGGCTTCAAGCATTTTATTTTGATCCATATAAGGCATATCGGTACCTCGTTTCTCGTGTCGGTTGAAAATAAATTATATACATTATATCATCTGTCGCGGTCTTTTGCAATACGAAAAACGAAAATCTTTTGTTTTTTGCAACTTTTTTATAAGAAAAATTCAAAAATTTGTTTCAAACCCCCGACAATGTGCCATAATTACCATGTTTTATGACGAATTTCGGAAGAGGTTATGCACAAAGCGCCGTCCCCGTCGCTCTTGACATTTCGGTCAAAATGAGATAAAATGATGAAAAAGGGAGGTGACGTGATGTTCAAACGTGTATGGGAGCACTGGACGAAGAGCAAGAATCCCGAAAGCCGCCGCTACCGATACGATATGGCACGCCGCATCTGCGGTCACCACGTCAAGTACGTCACCGAGCGCATCGACAACATCGATGAGGTCATCGGCCGCGAGGGGAGTCTCAATATGCGGGACGACGAGTTGATCGTCTACGCCTCCTTCGACGTGCTGATGCGCTGTAAGATCGAGGACTGTCAGGCCGCAGAGTTACTTTCCAAGGACGGTGTGGTCATCACCGCGCCTGACCTGGAGCACGGCGGAAAAGTCCGCACCATTGTGGTCTATTACGTCTATTACCGATAAAAATTGCCCCCACCGCGGTGGGGGCAAAACTTTATGCCTTTTGCAGGATACGCAGGTAGAATTCCACGGCTTTTGCCACGTTTTCTTTGCGGATACACTCGTCGTTGCCGTGCACCGAGCCGCGCTCGGACTTGGTCATCGCCATTGCCGAGAAGCGGTAGACGCGGTCACTGATGCGACCCCAGTGACGCGAGTCACTGCACGCAAACATCAGATAGGGCGTGACGATGGTCGAGGGCCAGGTGTCCTCAATGGCACGCTTGACGTTCTCCCACCCCTCGCAGTCGGTGCGGGATACGCGGGAGGGATCGTTGCCGTTCACCACGGTCAGCGTGATGCGCTCATCGCCCACGACCTTGGCAATGCGTGCCTTGGCGCTCTCCACGGTGTCGCCGTGCATCAGTCGCAGATTCGCTAGCATCTCTGCCTTGGCGGGGAGCACGTTCATACCCTTACTGCCCTCCATTTGCGTGAAGGCAACGGTGGTGCGCACCAGTGCGTTCATCTCACCGCCGCCCTTGCGGCAGATCAGATCCAGCACGCCGCTAAAGAGCCACAGGTTGGCAAAGATCATGCGGTAAAGGAAGTTGGAGCGTCTGGCCAGTGTGTCATACATCATCGCCGCAGGCGGCGTCATACGCATCGGGAAAGGGTTGTTCTCCACCCGACAGCACGTGGCGGAAAGCACGCCCACAGGGGTGTGCGGCGGCGGAGAGGAGGCGTGGCCGCCCTTGGTGGCGACCGAGAATTTCAGATTCAGCATACCCTTTTCGGCAATGCCGACCATCGCACAAGGGGCGCTCACCCCGGGGAATACGTCGCGCACCACCGCGCCGCCCTCGTCGATCACGGAGCTTGGCGTCAGGCCGTTTGCCTCAAAGTAATCCACGATGGCGGGAGCACCGCCGCCGTTGATCTCCTCGTTGCCCGAAAAGGCAAAATATACGTCACACTCGGGTGTGACACCGTCCGCGAGCATGAGTTCTGCGGCCTGCAGTGCGCCGCACAGCGTGGCCTTGGTGTCCAGTGTACCGCGTCCCCACAGTACGTCGCCCTCCACAAGCCCTTCGAAGGCGGGGCGGCTCCACTTGGCCTCCTCTACGGAGACCACGTCGTAGTGGGACATCAGCACCAGCGGCTCACCCGGGGACTTGCCGCGCCAGCGCAAGAGGATCGCGCGCTCGGGGATTTCGATGCGCTCGCACGCGGCGAACACGCGGGGAAAGAGCGTGGGGAGCAACGCCTCGAACTTTTCAAATTCTGCGGTGTCCTCCTTCGCGGGGTCGGTGTCGGACACTGTCCTGCAACGGATCATGGCCGCCAGTTTTTCGGTAGCCTCGTTCTCGTCCACGGCAAGTGCCTCGGGCACGCGCGTCTCGGCCTTCGGGGGCTTGAAGGCCAGCGTGCGCAGCACCGCAATCAGTATAAGAAGCAAGAGGGCCGCGCCAAGACCGATCGGGATATAGATCATCTTACAGGACTCCCTTCTTGTAGAGAATACGGGACACAAGGATCGTGAAGATCACGCCTACGGGCACCATAATACCCACGGTTCCCGCGTCCAGTGCGGGCACGAACACGAACAAAATCAGCATCAGCGAAATGGGTGCGATGGCGATCTTGAGGTTCTTGGAGACGAAGACCACGCCCAGTGCACCGAAGAGTGCGGGGAGCATCTGGTCAAACGCGGGCTTCATTGCCTCGGAGGAAAGCACGGGCGTCAGGGGCACGATCAGGATCACGCCAAGGATAATGATGAGCGTGGTGACGATCGAGGAGACCGCGATCGCGATGGTCGAGATGATCTCACCCTCCTCGCTTTGCGCCTTGACGTCGGCATTCTCCAGGGCATTGAGTGCACAGGGGAGTTTGAGGTTGGAGATGTTACCCGTCACAAAGGAGAGGTAGGAGCCGCCCGCACCCAGCATCGGGATATAGGTAATGGTCTCGATCACGCCGACCGCCCAGTACATCGGGGCCGTGGCAAGCAGACCCTTGCCGATACCCGCCCAGTCGGGCAGGGCGGAGAAGATAAGACCCACCGCCACGGGGAAGGCGAAGAGCACCAGCATCACGGCGATGTTCCAGATGCGTCCGTCACGGTGGACGCTATCCATATAGGAAAGCTCGTTTCTTTGTTTCATAGCGTCAACCTCCAAGCAGAGCATTCAGCGGAATGGCGGAGGCCATACCCAGCACCATGCTGATGGGCAGTGCATAGTCGTTCAGCCATTTCCATTTCAGTTTTTTCATCAAAAGACCGCAGATCACCATGACCAGCGCAGCGCACACCATCACCAGCACGGGAACAAGACCCGAGGTGGCCGAAAAGGTTTCGCCGTCGGCGTTGGTATACACGCCGTCCTTGGCAAGCCAAAGTCGGCCGAGGTCGCAGAACACAAAGCCGACAAAGGCCGAGATCATACCGATGAAGAGGGAACTTTGCAGAATGTCGCTCCACTTTTTGTCCTTCTGCTCGAATTTCACAAGGCCGTTTTGCATGCGCTTGCCAATCAGGGGCACAAGCCAGATGCCCACCATGATCGAGACCGTCATGACGATAGTGATCGTGAGATACGAGGAGGCGTCCATATTGCCCGCAAGGTCGGAGAGCTTGACGCCCATGCCCGACGCGGCGTTTGCGGCGGCGATCGCCTCATAGGAAAGCGACCCGACCACCGAGAGTCGGAGCCAGGGGAGCGCGATGCCCAGGGACTGAGAAAGCGAAATGACCGCGATCACAATGGAAACGGCGGGTGCAATCGTGAAGATGGCGGCCGTGAGCATCGTTTTCTTGATCTTGGTCATGTCCATGCCCTTTTGCTTGGCGCGTCGGTAGGCCTTGAGAAGGAAGTAGACCGATTGCGCCAGCACAATGGCAATCACAATGCCGACCAGTAGGAATAAGATCGGATGATTGACGTGGAACTCCATAGTTGTCTGCCTTTCTTTGAGCGAATTCGGTTCGAAGAACCGACATTAGTATATCACAAACCAAACACAAAATCAAGTCAAAGGAGAAAAGCATGGAGATCGGAGTGTTGAAACAGACGGCGCAAGAGGTGCGCGACGCTTGCGCGGAGCGTGTGCTTTGCTTGCTGAGCGCCCGCGGTACCGTGTTGGCGTGCAGTGAAGAGATGCCGCCCGTGGGCACCGACTTTTTTCGCGTCTACCCGTCCCGTACCGCCCTCACGGAACTCTCCTCGCAGATCGCGCTCTCGGGCAGGGAACCGTTGCTTGCGTACTGCGGCGACCGTCCGGTGCTGTTTCTGACGCATCTGTTTGCCCGCACGGGGCTTGTGCTTGCCGTGCTCCCGCTTGGCAAGGTGGCAAGTGCGATGTCTCTGCCACTGCCGCTCTCGGGGGTGCTCTGGCACCTTTGCCCTGCCGACGGTATGAGAAATTTACAGAAAACACCGCACGAGGAGGCACTTCCCATCGCGCAGACCTTCTGTGATGGGTGGCGCGATATCGCCGCGTATGATCTCACGCTGCCGACGCTCGGCGAGTACGCCGACGCGCTCTCGGCACTTTGCGGTTGTGAGATCGGCACGTACGTGGACGGACGGCTTCTTACCGAAAAGGCCGTGGATACGGCATTGCTCGGTACTGTGCTCCTTGCGTGTGCCATTGCGGCGGGGAGTGAGCAAAAGGCAGACAAGCTTTTGCTTTGCGTTGAGAAAAGCGGCGCGGGTGAGATCATGGCAACGCTTACCCTTCGCACCGCTCACGCGCATGCCGAACTTTCGGAGATCGTGAAAAAAGCAGGCGAACGGGGCGAGAAATGCCATATCTTCACCGACTGTGAGAATTCGTCGCTCTTGCACGTGCAACTCTCGCTTCTGCCTGCCGAACTCTCGGCGCAGGGCGTGAGAAACGATATCGAGATCGCGGGTCTTGCCAAACTGTGATAAGGCGTTCCGCTCGGCTTGACACCCGCGCGCGGGTGTGCTACAATACAGAAGAAAACCAACAAAAGGGGGAAACGGATATGCTATTTGCAAACTGTCACTTTCATTCTACCTTCTCTGACGACGAGTACACGCCCGAGGAACTCGTGCGGCGCGGTGTTGCCGCGGGCTTTAAGGCCATGATCCTCACCGACCACGATACGATTCGCGGTTCCTACTTTTTCAACAAGGCCGCGCGCCGTGCGGGCGTGCTGTCGATGCTCGGCTGTGAGTTTTACGCCAAGCATCCCGAGGCCAATTTCCATATCGTCGGTGTGGATTTCAATCCCGAGCATCCGCTGATCCGAGAGGTGTTGCGCAAGGGCGCGGCCAAGCAGACCGAGCGCACGCGCCTTCTGTTTGAGTACGGCCTGGAGCAGGGCACGCTTCGCCGTGGCATTACCTGGCGGGATGTTGTCGAGGATAACCCCGACCACGACTATCTGTGCAACAATCAGGTGTTCCGACTGATGCTCAAGCGGGGGATCTATCAGCCCGAGGAGTACAACGAGTTCGTTATGGCGAACTTCAGTTACAAAACCGAGAAGAGCCATGAACTCTCGCCGATGCTGCGCGAAAAATATCCCAATCCGATCGATGAGGTCATTCACGCGATCCGCGCGGCAGGCGGCGTGCCCATCGTGGCGCACCCCAATCGCAAGGAGCAGTATGCCGACGAGCTTGTGAAAATGGGCGTACTGGGCTTTGAGACTTCGCACCCCGAGATCAGCGAGGAATGCAAGGCGTTCTTCATTCCCTATTGCGAGGAACACGGCCTGTACCAACTCGGCGGAACCGACCACTCCTCCGTGCTCGGCGGCACGGGCTACCAGGCCGACAAGTTGCCCGAAACGGGCAACGTCACCGAGGAGCACTTCATGCAACTCTGGCGTCGAGAACGCGGTTAAGTCTCAAAGTAAATAAGGTCAACTTGAAGGAGGACGCGTATGCCGACACTGATTCCCGCACCGAAGCAATGCAGGGTGCTTGATGAAACCTATCGATAACAAGTTGTACACCCTGCTCTCCAAGGCATTCCCCAAACTGTGTGAGGAAGGGAAGTACTATAGCCGAAGAGAGCCGAACACGATGGCCTCTCGGCAACGCATTTTCGCGCCTTTCGCCGTGTCCTAACTTGTAAAGTCCACACTTTACTGCGTCATGCCGCGACGAAATCCGTCACAATCCATTCGCCGAGAGGTGCT
>JAZSGQ010000093.1:0-21276 GCA_045532805.1 Eubacteriales bacterium | reverse complement strand
CGCGATAACCGTGCGTGAGATCAAAGACCTCGGCGCGGTAGAAGCGGCGCTTCTGCACCTCAAGCGAGATCGCCTGGGGCTCCTTGCCACTGAACATCGAGGCATAGGCCAGACCCTCGTCGGTGAAAATGCGCAACTCGTAGGCGGTGTTGTCCTTCATAGCGGGACCAAAGTAATCGTCCACACGGAGCGTGAGTTTCATTCCTTCGCGGTAAGCGAGTTCCGAGCCCATGGGCTGCCCGTCGATACACATCTTGAAGCCAAAGCCGCCGACGGTGTAGTCCGCCGTCTTCATGCAGTCGAACGCGGCTCTACCCGTGCGCTCCTTGCAGTACATCGTGGTGACCACACTGTTGCGAGGCGCGGAGTGCGTATCCGAGCCGCCCGCGGTGTACATATGCTTGCCGAGATCCAGGATCTTGAGCCAGAGATCATAGTTGCGGAAAGAGGCGGCGGAATTGGGAGAGCCGTACAGGGTCTCCAGATACGTATGCTCACCGAAATAGTAATCCAGAGGATCGTCGGAAGCCATCAGCGTGCGGGGGTGAGGATGCACCACCATACCGCCGAGTTTGTGCACGTACTGTACCAGTTCCTCGATGCGCTGATGGGTGAACTTGGGATAACCGAATTTGCCTGTGAGTTCGTCACCCTGGAACTTGAACTCGGGGAAATTGGCAAGCACCAATGCCAGATCGTACTTGTCCTTGAATAACATATTGTAGTGGAAGGACGAGTTGGTCGAGGAGCCGGGACGGCAGGCATACATATCGGTAATAGAGCTGCCAGGCTCTGTGCCGTAGACAAAGCGATCGGTATCCCACTCGGGCAGGAAGAAGCCGCGCATCTGACGGTGATCCACGATAAAGGCAAAGTCCAGTTTCAACTCGTCCATGCGAGCGACCCAATCCTTCATCGGATAGGTACCGTCACTCGTGCCGCCGCAGGCGGTGTGCGTGTGCTGATCGGCATAGTATGCCTTTTTGCCCTCGTAACGCACGTCAAGCGCCGTGAAGTCGGCCTTGTTCGTGCCGATCACGCGGTGAGGATCCTCGGTGTCGGTGGTCCAGTCGCGCTTGTAGTTCTTCACGTACTTGGGCGCCTTGGTGGGCACGAAGGGGGCGGGGGCCCACTCGGCCTCAAAGCCCTTGAAGGTCGTGTTCACCACGGTGACGTTCTCGCCGCCGCCCAGCACCTCAATGGCACTCTTGTTGCCGCGCGTGTCCACGAAGCGGGAATCCTGCACCGTAAGCGTACATTTTGCGTTCGGCATATGAGGACGGAGCACGGCCTCGCCCTCGCGGGAAGCGTCCACGAACGTACAGCCCTTGACCGTAACCGTCAAGCCGTGATCGCCGCAGTTATTGCAAGCGGTGCTGATGCCGTTTTCGCCGTACATATGACCGAAATAGCAATCGATCAACTCGATCTCGGTGATTTCCTTGTTGGCTACGTAGTTGTTGCAATCGCGCACGATGTCAGTGAAGCCGAACATCTGCTCGGTATTATCGTAGCACAGACGCTCGAACACGGTCTTCTCGCTCTCGGTGATCTGCAGAATGCCGCCGTAACCAAGATCGTCGAAATCAGTAAGGCGCGAATCCTCAATGCGGAAGGTGCGATGCAGGTTGCCGTCCGCCTTTTGTGCGGAAAAGTTATGGAGCAGTTTGCCGCTCGGGCTCTTGTAGATATTGTTGCGGAAGATCAGTTCGCAGACAAGATCCCCCGTGGTACGGTTGTCGTAACTGCGTGCGTCGGCCAGTGTGAAGCCGTCAAATACCGTGAGCGTGGCGCCCATATTGTTGATGATCGTGTAGCCGTAGTAGAACGTGCCGTACAACTCGCTCTCCAGTTCCTCGGCGCGTGCTTCGTTGCGTGCAGGACGGACCAGCGGATCCTCACCCCATACGTTGGGGCTCACCGAAGCACCCTGTCCCAGCCAGTAGCGGGAGCCGCCGAGTGCACAGCGGTCGATCTTGTGGCGACCCGAGGAAAACAGCACAACGGGTGCGTCAAATTGCGCATAAGTCAGCCCGTCCAGCACCGTTTCGGGGATTTCCTTTGCGGCGGCGTCTGCCTCGTGCGGCGTGGCAAAGAGGTTCACGCCCTCCTCCACCTCATAGGTAACACCCTTGAACACGAACGTATCGTGAGATGCCGTTTCAAAGTCGGCCTGTACGGCATAATAGCCCTTGGGTAACTTTGCCATTCTCTGTCCCTCCGTTTATCGAAAGTAGTAAGCGGGGTATTCCCCCCTTTGGCGCCATTCTAATACACAGCGCGCCAAAAGTCAAGGGCTTTGCCGGAATTTCGGTGCTTTCGTACAAATTTTTGACGCAAAATAAAACGAAAAAACGGGTGCCAAAGGCACCCGTTTCATTTTTATTCTTTGTCCAACCAAATAGGATTACCTACGGCAACACGGTAACCGTGCGTGAGATCGAAAACCTCGGCGCGGTAGAAGCGGCGCTTCTGCACCTCAAGCGAGATCGCCTGGGGCTCCTTACCGCTGAACAGGGAGGCGTACGCCAGTCCCTTGTCCGTAAGAATGCGCAACTCGTAAACGGTGTTGTCCTTCATATTCGGCTTGAAGTAGTCATCGACACGGAGCGTGAGTTTCATTCCCTCACGGTAGGTGAGTTCCGAGCCCATGGGCTTGCCGTCGATACACATCTTAAAGCCAATGCCGCCCACGGTATAGTCTGCCGTCTTCATGCAATCGAACGCGGCTCTGCCCGTGCGCTCGGCGCAGTAGAAGGTAGACACCACGGCATTACTGGGCGCGGCGTGCGTATCCGAGCCACCCGCCGTGTACACGTGCAGACCTGCATCCAGCATACGGCACCAGACCTTGTAGTTCTGGAAGGAGTCGCGCGAGGTGAGCGTGCCGTACAGCGTTTCAAAATAGGTATGCTCGCCGAAACTGTAGTCCTCGGGGGCGTCCGAGCACATAATGGAGGCGGGGTGCGGATGCACGATCATACCGCCGAGTTTGTGGATATACGCCACCAGTTGATCAAAGCGCTCGCGCGTGAATTTGGGATAACCGAATTTACCCGTAAGCTCGTCGCCCTCAAACTTATATTCGGGGAAGTTGGCAAGCAAAAGCGCCAGATCGTATTTGTCCTTGAACAGCATATTGTAATGAAAACCGCTCGCACCGCCGCGGGGTGCCTTGAGGTCGGTGATCGCACCGCCGGGCTCCGTGCCGTATACAAAACGATCGGTATCCCACTCAGGCAGGAAGAAGCCGCGCATCTGGCGGTGATCCACAACGAAGGCAAAATCCAGACCGATCTCGTTCATGCGTGCCACCCAGTCCTTCATCGGATAGGTGCCGTCGCTTCGTCCACCGCAATCGGTGTGCGTGTGCTGATCGCCGTAATATGCCTTTTTCCCCTCATAGCGCACGTCAAGCGCGGTGAAATCAGCCTTGTCGGTGCCGATCACGCGGTGAGGATCCTCCGTAGCGGTCGTCCAATTCGTTTTGCGATTCTTGATGTAATCAGGGGCATGAAGACGAACGATCGGGAGGGCGTCCCACTCCTTTTGGAAGCCCTTGAATTCGGTGTTCTCGATCTTGATAGCTCTTCCCTTGCCCTTTACCATGATAGCAACGTCGTTTCCGCGCGTATCAATAAAGGTGGAATCCCGCACCGTCATGATGCAGTTATCATTGGCAAGCTCAGGGCAGAACACAGGACGGCCCTGCATCGAGGCGTCTACAAAGGTGGTGTTCAGCACGTTCAAATGCACAGAGCGCTTTCCGATCTCCTTGGTGGCGATCGTTATGCTGTTTTCCTCGTCGATATGACGGAAATACGAGTTTTTGATCGTATACTTGGTGACGGGTGTATTTTTTGCCACGTTGGACCACGCATAGAGCGTGTCCGTGAGTCCGAACAGATGATTGCAGGTATCGTAATACAAGCCGTCAAGGGTCACCTTTGCACCGCACACCCAAAGGAAGCAGCCACAGCCGCCGAGTGCGTCCAGATCCTTCACGCGGCAATTTTCAATCAATACCTCGCGGTGCGTTTTGCTGTCCTCGTCGGGCCCGAAAATGCGGTGCACGTATCCACTGCAGGGGCCTGTGTAGATCACATTACGCAAGCAGGTAAAGAACACCGGCACGTCACCCTTGCGGCGTCCGTCCCAGATACAAGCCTTGTACAGCGTCACGCCGTCGATCACGTAGATATGTGCGCGGGACGTCTTGAATTCGACGTGACTGCCCTTGAAGACTGTTTCCTCCTCCGCGCCGCGCTCTGGGTTGAGTTGTGAACCCTCCATCACGTCGGTAATGGGCAGATTGGGATTGACGCCTGCGCCCTGTCCCAGCAGATAGCGAGAGCCACTGAGGTAGAGCCGCTTGGTATCGTGTGTGCCCTTGGAAAACAGCAAAACGGGAGCTTCAAAGCACTCATAATTCAATCCGTCCAGCACCGTTTCGGGAATTTCCTTCGCGGCGGCATCCGCCTCGTGCGGAGTGGCGAACAGATTGATGCCTACCTCAACGGCGTAGGTCACGCCCTTATAAGTAAAGGTATCCTTGGGTGCGTTTTCGAAATCAGATGCAACGGCATAATAGCCCTTCGGCAACGGTATCATATTGTTTCCTCCTTTGTTATAGCCGAAAAGAGCCGAACACGATGGCCTCTCGACTATATACGGCGCTTTTGCGCTCTTTGCTGCCATTGTAGCACACGAACAAGGTGTTGTCAATCAACTGTGTCCAAAAATTTTTTTCTTTTTCGCGGCACTCCTTGTCACAGTTTTGAGAAATCGTGTCAAAAGAAGCGCCGCGCCGCAAAAAACCGCCGCCAAGGCCGAGAAAAAGGCGAAAAAGTATAGACAAAAAAACGGGTTTATGATATACTTGAACTACAAATATATTCGCGTGTGTACGCGATAAAAAAGGAGTACAGTTATGAAAAAAGTCATCACATTCGGCGAGTTGATGCTTCGCCTCGCCCCCGAGGGCTATCTGCGCTTTGTGCAGAGCGACAAGTACGAGGCCACCTTTGGCGGTGCCGAGGCAAACGTTGCCGTTTCGCTTGCCAACTACGGTCTGCACGCCGCATTCGTTTCCAAACTTCCCACGCACGAGATCGGCCAGGCGGCCGTCAACTCTCTGCGTAAGTTCGGCGTGGATACCTCGCTTGTGGTGCGTGGCGGTGAGCGCGTAGGCATCTACTACTGCGAGAAGGGTGCCAGCCAACGCCCCTCCAAGGTCATCTATGACCGTGCATACGCGGCGATCGCCATGGCCAAGAAGGCCGACTTTGATTGGGACACCATCTTCGACGGTGCCGACTGGTTCCACTTCACGGGCATTACCCCCGCCCTCTCGGACGAGATGGCCGAGATCTGCGAGGAGGCCTGCCGTGCCGCAAAGGCAAGAAACATCACCATTTCCTGCGACCTGAACTACCGCAAGAAGCTCTGGTCCAAGCAGAAGGCGGGCGAAGTGATGGATAAACTTTGTCACTTCATCGACTACTGCATCGCCAACGAGGAGGACGCCAAGGACGTGTTCGGCATCGAGGCCGATAACACCGATATCTACGGCGGCAAGCTCGACCGCGACGGCTACATCTCCGTGGCACGCAAACTCACCGACCGTTTCGGCTTCAAGGGAGTTGCCATCACACTGCGCGAGAGCAAGTCTGCCAATGACAACGACTGGTCCGCTATGCTCTACACGGGCGGTGAGGCCTACTTCAGCAAGAAGTACTCCATGCACATCGTGGACCGCGTGGGCGGCGGCGACAGTTTTGGCGCGGGTCTCATTTACTCGCTCGTAAACGGCTACGAGGCACAGCGTGCCATTGAGTTTGCCGTTGCGGCAAGTTGCCTCAAGCACACCATTGAAGGTGACTACAACATGGTATCCGTAGCCGAGGTCGAGAACCTCGCAGGCGGCGACGCCAGCGGACGCGTACAGAGATAAGGAGGACCTACTCATGGATAGATGTATTCCCGTTGTCGTGATCAAGGAACTTTCCAAGACCGACGAGATCCTTTCCGCACTGAAGAACAGCAATATCATGTGCGCGGAGATCACCTTCCGCACGGCTTGCGCCGCAGAGGCGATCGCCTACGCCGTCAAGAATTACCCCGATATGAACATCGGTGCGGGCACGGTGATCAACACCGAGCAATGCGAGCGCGCACTCGCCGCAGGCGCCAAGTTCATCGTTTCTCCCGGTCTTTCCGTTCCCGTAGCCGAGATCTGCAAGCAGAAGGGCGTGCCCTACTACCCCGGTTGCGTGACCCCCACCGAGATCATGCAGGCACTGGAACTCGGCATCACCGTGGTCAAGTTCTTCCCCGCCAACGTGTACGGTGGCCTGAAGGCCATGAAGGCACTTGCAGGTCCCTTCCCCCAGATCAAGTTCATTCCCACGGGCGGCGTGAACCGCGAGAACATCGACGAGTTCTTTGCCTGGGACAAGATCTACGCCGTGGGTGGCTCATTCTTCGTGGACGAGGCACTGGCCGCCGCAAAATAAGAAAAAAAGGGAGAACGCACTATGAAAATGACGTTCAGATGGTATGGCGAGAAGGATTGTATCCCGCTTGACCATATCAAGCAGATCCAGGGCATGGAAGGCGTTGTCACCGCCGTTTACGACGTGCCCGTGGGTGAGGTCTGGCCCTTGGAACGCCTGCAGAGACTCAAAGAACTCTGCGACGCCGCAGGCCTTACCATGGAAGTGATCGAGTCGGTGCCCGTACACGAGGACATCAAACTCGGCAAGCCCACCCGCGACAAATACATCGAGGCCTACAAGCAGAACATTCTGAACTGCGGCAAGGTCGGCGTGAAGTGCATCTGCTACAACTTTATGCCCGTGTTCGACTGGCTCCGCACCGATTTGTACTTCAAGCACAATGATGGTGCAACCTCTCTTGCCTACTGCCACAAGACGCTCACCGATCTTGACCCCAAGAATCTGCGTCTGCCCGGCTGGGACGAGAGCTACACCCCCGAGGAACTGAACCGCCTGCTTGCCGAGTACGAGGGCATGACGCACGAGAAACTTTTCGAGAACCTGGTCTATTTCCTTAACGCCATTATGCCCGCGTGCGACGAGGCAGGCATCAACATGGCCATTCACCCCGACGATCCGCCCTGGGATATGTTCGACCTGCCCCGCATCATCTGCCGCGAGGAGGACTATGACAGACTGTTTGCCGCCGTGCCCAACCCCCACAACGGCATCACCTTCTGCACGGGCAGTCTCGGCGCGGGCCGCTTCAACGACCTGCCGAAGATGGCCGCCCGCTACGCGGACCGCATCCATTTCGCACATCTTCGTCAGCTCAAATACACGAGCGACATCGATTTCTATGAGAACGGCCACGTGACCGACCGCGGTGACGTGGATATCTTCGCCATCGTGCACGCGCTGGTGGCAAACGGCTTTGACGGCTATGTCCGTCCCGACCACGGCCGCAACATCTGGGGCGAGGATGCCAAGCCCGGCTACGGTCTTTTCGACCGCGCGCTCGGCGCCTGCTACCTCACGGGTGTCTTTGAGGCAGTAGAAAAGGAGCTTGCAAAATGAAAATTCTGTTTTTTGGTGACAGCATCACCGATGCAGGCCGAAAGCGCGAGGATTGCGAATTTGCCTCCTGTTCCCTGCTCGGCTTCGGATACGTGAATCAGATCGCGGGGCGCCTGTATGAGCGCTCGCTTGACGACTATGAGGTCATCAATCGCGGCATCAGCGGCAACCGCATCGTCGATCTGTACGCGCGGATCAAAAAGGACCTGTGGAACCTTTCTCCCGACTTCATCAGCATTCTCATCGGCGTCAACGACATCTGGCACGAGGCAACGTATCAGAACGGTGTGGAGCCCGATCGCTTTGAGCGGGTGTACCGCATGCTGATTGAGGACACGATGGAGCGCTTGCCCGATGCCAAACTGCTGCTTTGCGCACCCTTTGTGCTGCGCGGCAAGGCGACCGAGGAGCGCTGGGAGCACTTCTCCAGATGCGGCGCTTACGCCGAGATCGTAGAAAAACTCGCCGCCGAATACGGCCTGTATTTTCTGCCGCTGCAGGGCGTCTTTGACGAGGCGGCCGCGCGTTGCGGCAATGATACGCTCCTGTATGACGGCGTGCATCCTACTCCCAAGGGCGCGATGCTGCTTGCCACGAGCTGGATGAAAAAATTTGATGAAATCAAAAAGGAGATGGACGTATGAACGTACCCTTTACCGTAGATCTTTCGAGCAAGGTCGTGGCCGTTACAGGCGCGGGCGGCATCATCTGCAGTGAGTTCGCCAAGGCCCTTGCCGCTTGCGGCGCCAAGGTCGCCCTGCTTGACATCAACTATGATGCCGCAAAGAAATATGCCGACGAGATCGGCGAGAACGCGCTCGCCGTCAAGTGCAACTGCCTGGACAAGCAGAGCATCATCGAGGCCAAGGCGCTGATCAACGAGAAGCTCGGTCCCGTGAACTTCCTCATCAACGGTGCGGGCGGCAACAACCCTCGCGCCACCTGCGACAACGAGACCATGACGCCCGATCTTGAGGGCGTGAAGGACTTCTTTGCGTTGGAGGAGAGCGGACTCAAGTTCGTGTTTGACCTGAACATCACCTCCGCCTTTCTTGTCACGCAGGTATTCGCCACCGATATGCTGAAGACGGGCGGTAATATCATCAACGTGTCCAGCATGAACGCCTTCCGTCCCCTGACCAAGATCCCCGCGTACTCCGCAGCCAAGGCAGGCATCAGCAACTTCACCCAGTGGCTGGCCGTGCACTTTGCCCCTTGCAGCATCCGCTGCAACGCGATCGCACCCGGCTTCTTCGTGACGGGACAGAACAAGGCCCTGCTCTTCAACGAGGACGGCACGCCCACCGCGCGCACCGCCAAAATTTTAGCCGCCACGCCTATGAAGAAGTTCGGCGAGATCTCGGATCTGATCGGCGTACTGCTCTGGCTTGCCGACGATGCGGCCAGCGGCTTCGTGACGGGCACCGTGATCCCCGTTGACGGCGGCTTCTCCGCTTACAGCGGCGTATAATTTTCACCATCTATGAGCCCGCTGACGCTTGGTGCGCCATCCGTCGGCGGGCATTTTTTCAAAAGAAAGGCAATGACATGGAAAAACTGAAGATCCTGATGATCGGTGCTCACCCCGACGATTGCGACGGCTGCGGCGGCGGCACGGCGCTGAAATATCTGGCCGCAGGACACGAGGTCCGCTTCCTCTCCGTCACGGACGGTCGGTGCGGCCATCATGAGATGGCACCCGATGCGCTGATTGCAAGACGCTATGCCGAAACACAGGCGGCCGCAAGGCTGATGGGCATCACCTATGACGTGTGGGATATTCCCGACGGAGAGTGCGAGGCCACGCTGGAGAATCGCCGCCGTATGATACGTTATATCCGCAACTACGCCCCTGATCTTGTGATCGGCCCCCGCACCAACGATTACCACGCCGACCACCGCAACACGGCCCTGCTGGTGCAGGACGCCTCCTATCTTCTGATCGTGCCCAACGTATGCCCCGACGTACCACCCTTGAAAAAGATGCCCGTGATCGCCTTTTATGCCGACCGCTTCAAAAATCCGCCCTTCCGCGCCGACGTGGTCGTACCGATCGATGAGGTGATGGATAAGAGATACGAGATCGTCGACTGCCATGAATCGCAGTACTACGAGTGGCTCCCCTTCACCAAGGGCGTGCTGGATACGGTGCCTGCCGACAAGAAGGAGCGCTTCGAGTGGCTGAAGGCCCCGCGTATTCCGCGCGATCACGTGCTCACCCCCGCAGAGCTCTCCGTATTCTGCCCCAGCAACCAAAGCGAATACCGCTACGCGCGTCCCGCCGTGCTCTACCGCGACAAGTTGCGCGAGCAATACGGCGACGAGACCGCAGAGCGCGTGCTCTTTGCCGAGGCGTTCGAAATCTCGGAGTACGGCCGCCAGCCCAAGAAAGAGGAACTGGCAACGCTTTTCCCCATTTGATAAAAAGACGCCGCAAAACAAGCGTGCTCGTTTGAATGACGAAATAACCAAGAGGAAAATCCATCACAGATGATCGTCTGTGGTGGATTTTTCGTTTGCACTATTTTTTGCTACATAAATTGTAAAAATCTTGATTTGTTCATGAAAATATGGTATAATGATGTTGCCCAACAAAACTTAATATTTTTGAAGCACTTTTCCCAAGGGAGTATTGTACCCTTTTTTAAAGGGGGACTCTGCCCTTTTTCAAAGGGGTCACCCTATCTTTTTGTGCTTTTCATCGTTAGAATTTGGTAAAAACGCAAATTCCAACTTGATGGAAAGCAGGAGTGCTTCTTGTTCCTATTAAGTTTTGTTGGGCGACAATCGGAGTTTGCGTTTTTCAGAGCGTCAACTTCGGTTGACGCTCTTTTTTGTTCCCCTACATTAAAAGGAGGTGCACTTCCATGAAGAAAGGACTCTCTCTTCTCCTCGTCGTGTGCGTGACGGTATTGGCATTCATAAGCTTGACCGCTTGTGATGACCGGCCGACGGGCGACACACCGCAAAAGCTATCCACCCCCGTCGTAACGTTGACCGAAAACGTTGCAAGTTGGGAGGCCGACTCCAATGCGGATAAATTTGAAATCAGTCTTGACGGAAGTTTATCCTACGTGGAGAATACGGTGACCTCAAAAACCCTGACCGACGGTCAGACGTTAAAGGTGCGCGCCGTTGGCGACGGTACCGCCTATGCTACGAGTGATTGGAGTAATAGCGTGACCTTCACGCAGGGCACTCCCTCGCCCTCGCAAACAAAACTTGGAACGCCCACTGTAACCATTTCCAATACAGGCCTTGCAAGTTGGGCGGCGGTGACGAATGCAAGCAGCTACGCATATAAGATCAGCGGCGGTGCGGAAACACCCACGACCGCAACCTCCGTACAACTGACCGACGGCCAGAGCATCGTTGTCAAGGCCGTTGGTGACGGCACGAATTATACCGATAGCGATTACAGTGCTTCCAAGACCTATACGACAGGCACTCCCACTCCCACGCAGGCCCCTGCGTATCTTGGCATATTCGCTTCGGGCAATGAACCCTCGTCCACAGACGGTCTGCCCGGCGCTTTCGCCACACGCCCCATGACCTCCCGTATCATGCCAAGAGGAAACTACTCTATGACGCGGGGAGGAAGTTACCGTGTATTCGGAACCGCACTCGATGAATACTTCGAGAATAGCGACAACCATCTGAACGCGAACTTCCCGACAGCGTCCGATTACGGCGTTTACGCACGTGCGGGCGAGACCGTGTACGTTCAGATCTGGCTGAACAATCCGAGCCAGCACACGATCCTTTCCCTGGAACTGAACGGAACGAAGTATCAGGTGGGCGGTGGCCTCTCCTCCTTCTTCATCGAGGAAGGAGGTCAGTACTACAACTGTGTTTACGTTGCCGTGACAGTCCCGAACGGCTCGCATGACACGATTTCTTATCAGGTAACGAAAATTGAATACGTAGAGGGTACGAACATCAACCAGGACGGCAAGGCGGTGCTGATCGACGAAGAGAAGGATACGGTCACGATCGGCCTTCCCTATCAGGCACAGACCCCCACCGTGTCCGATTTCAACCTCGCATCGCCCACGATAAACGGTTGCTCTGCCACCTTCAATCTGACTGATGCCAACGGGCTTATTGGCCTGAGCGACGGTTGGCTCGGTGTTGCCGTATATGACGGTCAGAACATCGTTGCAAACAAAGCCGTTGTCAGTGGCAGTAACAGCGTGAGCGCAACGGGGCTTGTAGAAAACACGACCTATTGGGTCACGGTTTATCTGTATGCCGACCTTCACGACGGAAACGGCGTATCCGCTCACGTGCTGTATGAGCAGATGCTGCGGACTCCTCAAGCCATCACCGTGAACGAAATGAGCGGCGTCCTGCTTTACGATTCCGCCAAGGACGGCTACTACGGCGCCCTCCGGGTAAAGACGGTGCTGAACAGCCCCTCTGCTCAGTATATCAAACTGGAAATATTGAACGATCAGGAGCAGGTCGTTTACACCGATACAACCTTCAACGGCACCGCTACCGTTTCCGACGGTATTCTGTGCGGTAGTTCCTACACGGTCCGCGTATATTACAAGGATACCGAATATCCCGAAGGCAAATACGCAGAGGAATACGCCTGGATCAGTTATCTCGGCACGCCGTGGTATCAGAACGAGGGCGCCTACACCTTTGTGAACGATGCGGTATTCCACTTCCAGCTGAACAACAACGATGAAAATTATCCCGTGATCCAGGGCTTCACCCTGAAGTTCTACAACAAGGACACTTCAAGATGGGTAGCAAGCGACGTGCTCTACGTGCTCAACAACCCCACGGCGATCGACACGCTGAACGCGCAGATCGACACGCTGCGCGAGGAGTTCCAGCGTGCGGAATACGGTAGCGCAGAGCAGATGGAGATCCACAACCGTATGTCAGAGCTCGAGGAGCAGGTCCGTGTGCTGGAGCACGCGGTCTGGTACCTTGAAAATCGCGCCGATAACAACCGCGACAAGGCCTACTGGACGGCCGAGGCGGCAAAGGGCAAGTATTTCTACACCTTTACTTACAACGGCACCGATACCCAGGATCTCTTCAAGATCGGCAAGACCTACTACGTGGTGCTAGATGACGTATTCTGTGGAGAAACCGACAACTTCGACGTAGAGATCAACTATCAATACGATCCGAGAGACGGCTCGGGCGTGACCTTGGATACGATGAACGTCTCGGCAAATCTTGACAGAGCGCTCACGCAGCATTGGGTGCTGATGGAGAATCTCACCTACGCCGACGGCAGCATCACGCTCACGCTCTACAACGAGCCCGATTGGGGCGAGACCACAAGACCGCCCTTCGCGATCGGCTACGTCTGGAAGGTCATGGTCGGCAACGACGTGCTGTATCTTGACGACAGCACGCACGCGACGGGCATCAACGAGCAGGCTTGGTTCAATGCTTATATCACGCGAGTCAAGGCAGGTCAGAGCGTGGACGGCCTGATGGAGGAATTCGTGCCCGACTATGCAAGCTCCTACACGATCCCGCTTGACACCACGAAGCTGCAGCCTGGCTACCACCTCTTCTACGTATATCTCCGCCTCATTGCGACCGACTATGAGGAGGACGGATATCACGCGGATCGCACGCAGCACCTGGAGATCCACGTCAAGCCCCCGAAGCCGAGCATCACCTTCGGCTCCGAGGGACAGGTCGTGACGGGCCTTGATAATTGGTACGGCAGCTGCGCGTACGAGGCGTATGACCAAAATAATAATCCCGTTACCATCAAGCATTGGGGCGAGTTGACCTCCGATCAGCAATTCGATCTTCCCCCCGCAGGCGCAAGAGTGCGAGTGAAACTTCTCGCAAGCGATCATTGGCTGGAAAGCGAATGGAGTGAATGGTACACCTTTGACGGCATCAAACTCCCCGCGCCCGTCCTTGGCGATTATGCCACCGACACCTGCAAGATCGGTTGGTCTATGGACGACGCCACCAACGTCTCCCATTACGTTTACACGATCAACGGCGGCACAGAGGTGAGGGTCGAATTGAACGGGCTCCTCGCCGTGGTTCTCGATCATGGCGACGTGTTCCGTGTGAAAGCCGTTCCGACGGATGAGGCGACCGCGGGCGGATATCTGGGAAGCGAATGGGCGACATACACCTGCACGGACACCAGAACCGCACTGGCAACACCCTCCAACGTGAAAATGGACGGCGCATTCCTCACCTGGGACGCGGTGGACGGCGCAAGCCGCTACGTCGTCGAGATCACGCTGGAGGGCGGCAGAACGATGGAGCGCGAGGTAGGAAAGACCTCCTATGGTGCCCCCTCTTACGCAACGGCGTTCCGCGTAAGAGCAATGACCGACGACACGGAAAACTACAAACCGAGTGCCTGGAGCGCAAGCGTCGTCAATACAAGCGAAAAATAAATCAAACAAAAAAACACCGCAAGGCACGCCTTGCGGTGTTTTTTTGTTTATCTATCCTTGATCGCATCCACGGGCTTGCGCTTCGCGATGTTCCAGACAGGCAGGAAGCTGGCGATGATCGCCACAAGGATACTGACGCCCAGCATCAGTGCCACCTGTCTCACGCCGAAGCGGAGCAGTGTGATGTTGATGCCCTGCGTTCTCATATAGTTGTTCAGGATGATCACCGTGGTAAGCGAGCCCACCACAGCGAGCACAAAGTTGATGATGGCAATGATAAAGGACTCGCTGAAGAAGATCTTGAACACGTCGGAGGAGCGCGCACCCACGGCACGGAGGATGCCGATCTCGCGCTTCTTGTAGGAGATCGAGGTCGCGATGAAGTTCATCAGCAGGAAGGCGGAGAACACGGCAAAGCCAAGTCCCACCCAAAGGAAGACCTTTGCGAGCACCTCGATCATGCTATTGAAGGAATCCAGCGTGCTCATTACGGCGTTGTTGAGTTTGAACTTGAGATCAAGCTCGGGGCCTTCCTCGGCATAATGCATTTCCATCAGCTTTGTGATGACCTCTCGATCCTTCGGCATAGGTGCGATAGCGAACGCCCACTCGCCCTCCTCGTGATCGGCGATCTCCTCGCGGTACTCGGTGTCGCCCATCATCATCTTATCTTCCTCGGCACGGCGTTCTGTGTAATAGGTGTGCAGCGTATCGCTCACCACCAGATCCGTCGTCCGATCTCCCCCCTCGAAGAAGCCCGCAAGCGTGAAGGAGTAGCCGTCTATCTCACTCTCCTCGCCCTTTTCGTGGCTGTAAAACTGCAGCTGAAGGGTAAGATCGTTTAAGATCTGCTCCTGGCTCAAGCCCGACATGTGCAAAAGCGTATCACCCGCAAGCGTTGTGTATTCGTCGTTCGTGTAGATGGGATCGTGTGCGCTCGCGTAATGTTCACCGTACTCCCAATCATTGGTATAGAAATTACGGTAGAAGTTAATCATCATTTCACGCTGTTGCTCACCAAGCGCCGTCCAATCCGTCGGACTGCTGGCGTACTGCCCGTTTGCGATCAGGAGATCGACCATTTTTTGATTTTTCCAAAGCTCGTTTCGGTCTACCTCATAGCGCGTGTAGTAATCCATCAACGTCCAGCGCAGCTCGTCTGCGCTCACCTTGACCGTGCGCTCATTTTCGTAGAAGGAATTCAGAAAAGCGGCGAAATTACCCAGCTCGTAGGAGGTAATATCCTCACGAAGCTCGATGTTCCAAAGTTCCTCGAGCCAGGGCTTCAGCGCGCGCAGATATTCCTGATCGTTGAAACTCCAGGACGTCATAACGGTAACATGATGCAGCTTTTCCTCGTCAAAAACAGCGCCCGGGTAGGTTCCGTTATCCTCGATCAGCCATTTTCTTATCCAGAAGTCTGCGGCACTGCCCGTGAAGCCCTCGGCTGCCATATCATCCTGAACACGTGCAAGGACGGCGGGCTCGTTCTCCAGCATTTCCAGTATATAGGAGACCGCATAGGAGGAATAGTAACGCTCCAGCAGATTGTGCGGACACTTCTCGGCATCGGGCTCGGTCAGGCGCCAGATCTCCTCACCGCCGCAAAGCTCGATCAGCGCGTTCATACGCGCATCGGTCAGCGTGACCTCCAACGCGTTTTGCGTCATCGACTTCAGCAAGCTGTCGGAAACGAGGATCTCGTTCTCGCCCAGCACACCGTTCGTTCTGCCGTCGCGCCAGGTCACCTTGCCAAGATCCTTGATCACAGAGGAATTCGCAACAGAGCTGTACGAGCCGAGCATATAGTCTCCGTTCATGATCTTGAGCGTTACATAGCCGTCCATCAGATCCATAAACGTACCGTAGGTCTTGTTGGTCGCGTTCATTTTGAAGAAATCAAGTCCCTCCTTGGTCATAAAGCCAAGCGTATGGAAGCCAAAGGAAAGCTCGTGCTCCAGCTCGGTGCCAAGCACGTAATTCAGGATCTCCTCGCCCTCCGTGTTGCCACCCGGCTCGTCGGTGGGGAGGAAGCGCTCGTAACGGTCGTAATCAAATGCGGTGTCGATCACGCCGACGATCTCCAGATCCACACACTGCGATCTGTCTCCCGTCCAACGTCCCGTATCAAAGGAAAGATGCTTGCCGATGATGGACTCGGCAGAGCCGTCCGCACTCATCGTAACGCTGCCTGCCTTCACCTTCTCGGTGGGCGTGATCCTGCTGTTTTCGAAGCCATACTCATGAAATTGGCGATACATGAATTCCGTGATCATGACCTCGCCGCTCGTCTGCGGTCTGCGACCTGTCACCTTGAAGCCCGTTTCGGCAAGCGCCGCATCGTCCATGGCAACAAATCCCGCCATAGTCGCGGTAAAGGCATCCATATTGGTGTGCCCCTCATACTCGGGCATAAAATCCGACATCCGCATACCGCTTCCTATACCCGACCAGGTGGAACCGTTATATACGGGAGAGAAGGCAAGGCCCGTCTCGGAGCGAAGCCAGGCAATATCATCATCATTCATCGCCTGCGAGTTGTAGTAGCTGCTCGGCTCCTGATCGCCGTACTGATAGGTATAGCGCACGCCCAGCGTGATGGAGGCGTTGCGGACGTTGGAATCTATCACGGAGTCCGTGGCCGAGGAGATCTGCTGATACGCCGCCATGGTATCGGCAAGGCCGAACATGGCAAACGAGATAAAGGACAGAAGGATCGTCATCACCAGACGGAACTTCTTGTGGCGAAGACCCGATGCACCCATACGGACGGCATTCTTCATGGGCAGACGCGAGCGAATGAAGTGCGTCTTTTCCTTATCGTATTTCTTTGCCTTGATCTTTTCGGGGTCGGTCTTTCGAAAACCGCCGCTACCCCTCTGCGCACCGATGTCCGTTTTTGCGGCGAACTCCGCATTCACGCGGCGATCCGCCGAGAGGATGACGTCCTCCTTGGCGTTCGCA
Organism: Eubacteriales bacterium; assembly: GCA_045532805.1. Lineage (GTDB taxonomy): Bacteria > Bacillota > Clostridia > Oscillospirales > CAG-272 > Firm-07. The sequence goes on along the minus strand of JAZSGQ010000093.1, from coordinate 4,337 downwards.
AGGTACGCGTTGATCATTTCCAGATCCTTTTGCGTGAGCACGTAGCCGCTGTTGATGCGAAGCACGGTATCGCTGACACGGTGCACGCCTACGTGCTCTGCCGTGCTCTCGCCGCCTTCCTTGATCACGTCGTCGATGATGCGACCGTCGGAGAGTTCGATGATGCGGTCGGCATAGCGCTCGGCAAACTCTCGGTCGTGCGACACGACCAGCACCAGTTTTTCGCGGGAAAGTTCCTTGAGGGCATCAAAGATCTGCTTACCCGTGGCGCTGTCCAGTGCACCCGTGGGCTCGTCGGCCATGATGATCTGCGGATCCTTCACGAGGGCTCTCGCGATCGCCACGCGTTGCTTTTGACCGCCCGAGAGTTCGTTGGGCTTGCGTCCCGCATAGCCCACAAGGTCAACCTTCTCAAGGATCGCATTCACCGCCTCGTTCGTCGCCTTTTTGCCCTGCAACTCCAGTGCAAGACCGATGTTGGCACCCACGGTAAACTCGTCCAGTACGTTGTACTCCTGGAAGATAAAGCCGATGAACGTATTGCGGTAAGCATCGAAATCCGAGCCGACAAAGTCCGCCGAGGATTTGCCCATAATGACGAATTCGCCACTGTCATAGGAATCCAGACCGCCGATGACGTTGAGCAGCGTAGATTTACCGCTACCCGATTTACCCAGCAGAAACACCATTCCCGATTCGGGGAACTGAATGCTGATGTTATCCAGTGCTCTGACCGATTCGCCCTTTTTGGAGCGATACGTTTTCGTTATGTTGCGTATCTCGAGCATACTGTCTATGTCCTCCTTCGCTCGCACGTGCGCGTTAGTGCCTCCATTATACACGATTTGTATGCAGTTGACAATCGGAAGAATAAACAAAAATCCGCTCTGACTTTCGTCAGAGCGGATAAAATTCATACCGTCTCAAAGCGAATGGTATTGGTCGTGCCACTCTCGCTCATGCGGGAGCCGCCCGTAAGGATCAATTTGTCACCGCTTTGCAGTCCCAGCGTGTCCTTGGCAAACCGCTTGGCGGTATAGAACAGCACCTCAAGCGAGGGGTAGATCTCGCACATCACAGGGATCACGCCCCAGGAGAGCGCAAGTTGGTGGAAGGTCTTTTCGTTCACGGAAAGACCGATGATATCCACGGGAGAGCGAAAACGGGAGACCATGCGCGCGGTCATACCCGAGATCGAGCAAACCACGATCGCCTTGGCGTCCAGATCCATCGACATACCGCAAACGGTATGAGAAATCGCGTCCATTTCGTTGCGAATACGGAAGGTGGTGGAGAAGAATTGCTTTTTGTAATCGATACTGTTTTCCGCCTCCTCCGCGATGCGGGACATCGTCTTCACGGTGAGCACGGGGTTCTTGCCCGCCGCCGTTTCACCCGAAAGCATGATCGCACTCGAGCCGTCGAATACGGCGTTGGCCACGTCCGAGATCTCGGCACGGGTGGGACGGGGATTGTTGATCATCGATTCGAGCATCTCGGTGGCAGTGATCACGCGCTTACCGAGCATACGGCACTTGGTAATAAGATGCTTCTGGATCGCGGGCAACTCGGCAAAGGGCACCTCAACGCCGAGGTCACCTCGACCGATCATAATACCCTCGCACTCCGCGCAGATCTCCTCAATGTTGTCGATACCCGCGCGGTTCTCGATCTTGGCGATCAAACTGATACCCGTGCCGCCGTTCGCTTCAATAAACCGCTTGATATCCAGCATATCCTGACGACAGGAAACGAAGGAGCATGCAATAAAATCCACGTCATTCTCGATGCCAAACAGAATATCACTCTTGTCATAGTCGCTCAGGTACACCTGCTTTAATACCTTGCCCGGAAAACTCATGCTCTTGCGGTTGGAGATCACACCGCCTTCCTCGACAGTGCAGACCACGTCTCTGTCGGTCGTACTCTCCACGCGAAAAACGAGCAAGCCGTTATTGACGAGGATCTTATCGCCCACCGCCATCTCGCGGGGCAGATCCTTATAGCTCACCGAAACGCGCTCGGCATTACCCACCACGTCTTCGGTGGTAAATGTGAACGTCTGGCCCTCAAGGAGGGTCTCGGAGCCGCTTTCGAAGAGCCCGACACGATACTCGGGGCCCTTGGTATCCAGCATAATGGCAAGGGGAACCTTGAGGTCGGCGCGCACCTTTTTGAGCAATTCGATCTCGGCGCGGTGAGACTCATGCGTGCCGTGCGAAAAGTTCAATCTTGCGACGTTCATGCCCGCAAGGCACATTTCGCGCAGAGTAGTTTCATTGGCACAAGCAGGGCCAATGGTGCATACGATCTTGGTCTTTCTCATGGGAATACTCTCTTTCAGTTGTCGCGGCTGACCAGTTCAATGGAGGCCTTGGTGGATTTGGATCTCGATGCTTTTTTGAAATTGATGACCGTGCCGATGGCAAAATATACCGCCGCTACAAACGCCAGAATGCCGATCACAAGAAGAATGAGTCGGTCGGGAACGAGGGGGGCAGACATCTGCCACACACCGACAGCCAAAAGGCACAAATACAGTATGAAGTGCCATAACGGGGCGCGTTTTTCTCCCTCGTGCAGATAGGCGGTGACGCAAAGTGCCGCACCGCGGAGCGCAAGCGTCAACCCGATCAGAGCACACACCGTAAGATCGGAAAGAAGGGGCAAGGCAATAAGGTCCGCCAACAGATAGGATACGGCCGCCAACAAAAGGAGCACCGTTTCCACGATCAGCACGAGGCGCAACGCACCGCGTGTGCGGGACAGTGCGGGAAACAGGGTCAGCGCCACGTACAAAAGAAGCAACGCACCCGCAAGCGGATACAGAATGCGACGCCCGATATAGAGATCCCCCACGCCGAGTCCGTCAAGCAAAAGCAGTGCGGCAAGCGTTAACAGGCACACGGCGACCACAAGCGTAAAGATCTTATTTTTCATCAATTTCTGCATATTTTACCTCCGTTCAGGGGGATATTCCGTTTTCTCATAGGGCATCACCGCAGTATCGGTCGTGGGCTTGCCAAACAGAAAACGGTACAGGCAGACCAGCGCGCCCAGCGCAAGGAATACGGCCACACCGAGTAAAACAATGAGATTCAGTGCCGTCACGAGTGAAGCAAAGCCGTGCAGACCGCCGAGCACGATGCGTTGCACGCGCGCATCGAAGAGCATCAGCACCGCCGTGCAGACCGACGCAAGCACCGCATAAAGTATAAGTCCCACAAAGGACTCTACCAGTTCCTTCACCGACACAAATACGCCCATGCACACCATCAGAATGAGCAAACAGCCAAGGATCTTGCCAAACACGCCCACACTGTCGGTGGCAAACATCGCGGGGATCACCCCCCACGTTGCGTCAAGATAATCAAAGATATCGCCGCCGTTTTTCGCAAGCGCCGCTATCTCGTCCACAAAGTGGGGCAACGTGTCGCCAAAGCAGGCAAGACAAACGGCAAACACAAACGCGAGCCCAAGGATCGCGGGCCCCAGCGCATAAAAGAAATGTCCGAGAACGGCCACGGGATTGCGCGGATTATAGGAGCGATCCACAAAACCGAGTTCTCCGTCCGGATCACGCACGTTGAGAAAACAGATGTCCGTGATATGATGCCCAAAGAGAATGGCCATCATCGCATTGCCGAGCACGCGCAACGGCGTGGAGGGCGCGAGTGTGAAGATCAAGGCCGAACGGAAGGGCTCGTCCTGCCCCATAAGCGCAATGTAGAGTGCGCGGCACAGATACACGAGCACGCCGAAGGCGGCCAGAGGGCCGCAGGTAAAAAACAGGATCTGCACAAGTGCAGACAGATAATTTGCCATACGAACCTCCCATCATTAAAATCAAAATAATTATACCATATTGTACCCATTCTGTCAATCGCTATTCCCTTGACAAATCCTGCTCCGTTATGGTATAATATCTCCGTAACTTTGCCAAACGGCCGCGCGGTATCACGCCGAAAGGTAGTACCGTGAGGAAAGTCCGGGCTTCACAGGGCAGGATAACTGATAACGTCAGCCGCAGGCGACTGCCGGGAAAGTGCAACAGAAATAAACCGCCCCGTTCACGGGGTAAGGATGGAAAGGCGAGGTAAGAGCTCACCCACTCCTATGGCAACATAGGTTTGCTGTAAACCCTATCCGAAGCAACACCGCATGGGGGATGTTGGCCCGACGTATTCCCCCGGGTGGCACGGGAGCGATCCCGAAGCGCTGTGGTGACACAGCGCGCAGATTGATGGCCGTCCCACGACAGAACCCGGCTTATCGGCGGAGTTATATCAAAGTGTCCGACGGCGCGGTGCGCCTTTATGCAAAAAAGCGGTTTTCCC
>JAZSGQ010000077.1:0-43809 GCA_045532805.1 Eubacteriales bacterium | reverse complement strand
TGACCTGGGGTGCGGGCGCCAAGGGCACGCCCGTCGTGCACATTCAGGGTTATTTCGACAACTACACCGCAGATTAAAGCAAAACCCCGCCGCACGTTCCGTGCGGCTGTGTTTTTTTATTGATTTTGATGTAATACTTCGAACGCAAGTACCGTGGCGGCGGATGCCGCGGAAAGCGAGCCGCGAAACTCGCGACCGTAGTCGATCCGCACAGTCTGGTCAGCAAGGGAAGTGACCTCGGCCGACACACCGCGTTTTTCGCCGCCTACTACGAGCATCAGCGGCTTTTTGAGATCGGCTTCATACATGGAAACAGACTCTCGGATTCCCGCCATTGCAATGCGATAGCCCAGTGTTTTCAGGGTTTTCAGTGCTTGAATGGGATCTCCCGAAAAGAGGGGAAGTGCCTCGGAAGCGCCCGCAGAAGCACGCGCTACCACACCCGCCGCCGTGAGCCAGTTGCGCTCGCCGAGCAGGACGCCGTCACAGCCCGCGGCATACAGAGAGCGCAGGGCATAGCCGAAATTATACGGGTCCTCAATGCCCTCAAGATAGCACAAAAAAGCATCCTTTGGCAGATTTTCCGCCGTTGGAGGGGGAAGTGTGCGCTCGCCGCACAGTGCGATCACACCGCCGTGTGTATTGCCGATACAATGCGCCTCAATGTCTGCGGCGTCCGTGAGGACCAGCGGGATCCCCAACTCCCGACATTTTGCACGCAAAAAAGCGAGTTCCCGTGCTTTTTTGGCCTGTTTTGCGGCGTCAAAGCGGATCTCGTAAATGATTCTGTCATTGATACCGCACGCCTTCGCGCCGAGCAGTGCCGAAATGGAGGTCATGCCTTCCATCACGTTCGACGCGGTAAAACGTGATTCTTCCTTTTTCATATTGTCACCCCTGTTCTTTGTGGGATACTGTCTGCATAGAATAGTATAGCAAATTTTTTGCAATATTTCAACAGGGAAGAGAGAATATGATTGCTTTTGGGGATACACAGCGCTGTGAGCGACTGGGACAGTATATCGTAGAGCATAAAGCAACCGTGCGAGAAGCCGCCGCACAGTTTCAGATCAGTAAGAGTACGGTACATAAGGACGTCAGGAGCGTACTGCGCTCGGTCAACCACGGTTTGTGGGAGGAAGTGGTCGAGGTGTTGGAACGAAACAAACAGGAGCGACATCTGCGCGGCGGTGAGGCAACCAAGCAGAAATATAAAAACGAGCGGCAGAAAAAAACGAGATCAGGAGCAACGAACGGATAGGGTAACCCTATCCAGTTCTTGCCTCAATTTATAGATGCAATTATACAAAATGCAAATTTTGTATAAAAAAGGGAATCAAAATACGGAAAAGAAGGAGCGCGGCTTCGCCGTGCTCTTGATAGCGCGCCCCAAATGCTCTTTGGGGCTTTTGTGCATCATTTGCCCGTCTTTTATTTTTTTCTTCCACGGACTCTCCCATCGTTTGCAGAAAAAATTTTCATCGCCGTTTTTTTGCAAACGCGAACTCGATCACGCACGCGTTTTTTTGCGATGAAAATTTTTTCGTTTGATGAAGGACAGTCCGTGCGCATTCAAAATTTTAACGCGGCTATTTGCTGTGACGTTGAAAATTTTTCTTACAGACCGTGTCTCCTCCATGACCGTTCAAAATTTTTCTCCAAACCATGGAGAGTCCGTTGGCTCCAAAAATTTTTGACACGGATCGTGAGGTGGCGGCTGCCTCTGAAATATTTTAAGCGCAAGTGCAAAAAATCGACGTTAAAAATTTTCCCTGTGTCTTGTGACTTCATCATTTGGATATTTTTCTCGATTATTTTTGTTGAGAACTCAACAAAAACGGCGTTTGTCTTTTTCAACAAAACACCGTGTGACAAATTGTGCCTTTCTACAATCTTTTGAAAAAACGCAAAAATCATTTGCGCCGCCCTTCATTCTATGTTATACTGAAATAAACTGGAAGGTACTGTGCAAACGGCATGTTTCCGGTCTAATGATTTACGCCGGAGGTTTGAAATGGCAATCAAAATGCGCGTGCTCTACGCATCTTCTCAAAAAAAGGTGGCCGAGATGGCCAATATGATCAAGGCCGAGTACGGTCTGGCGATCAATGCGGTTGACAAAATTCCGCCCGCATATTCCTGCGACAAGGAGCGTCTGGTCATTTTGATGCTCTCTCTTAAGGGCGAGCCCGATGATCAACTCCGTCTCTTCTGCCAGGAACTCACCGCTGTCCGCGCGGCTAACGTTGCACTGGTGATCGAAGGCAAGGAGGCCGCCGCCAATAGAATGAAGGAAATTCTTGCCAAGGCAGGTACCAAGGTCGCCGACGAGGTGCATTTCGTAAAGGGTGCATTCCTTCCCTTCCTCGGCTCTGTGACGCCCGAGGAAAAAGAGGCACTGCTCGCTTGGACGCATCGTGTTGTTGATGCACTTTGATTCATAAAAACAGGTCCCGAACACGGTTCGGGGCCGTTTTTTTGTGAAAAAACAGAAAAATGTGTGTAAACTTGTTGCTCTTCCCTCTTCTTTATGTTATAATAAACTATGATTATAGTATCGTGGGGTCTTGTTTCCCAAAAGAAGGTTCCACGCAGTGAAAAGAGGTCTTGTTATGAAGTATTTGGTTTTGATTCCCGACGGTATGGCCGACGAGCCGATTGAGGCACTGGGCGGCCTTACGCCCATGCAAAAGGCGCACAAGCCCACCATGGATATGCTGGCAAAGGATGCTCTGGTTGGTACGGTTTCCAACGTGCCCGAGGGTATGGTGCCCGAGAGCGATACGGCCAATATCGCCATTCTTTCCTACGATCCCAAGGTCTATTCCAAGGGGCGCTCTCCTCTGGAGGCGGTAAGCATGGGCATCGAAATGCAACCCGATGAGGTTGCCTACCGTATGAACGTGGTGACGCTTTCCGACGAGGGCGAGGATTACGACGATAAGGTGATCCTGGACCACAGTGCCGATGAGATCACCACGGCAGAGGCCGATGAACTGGTCAAGGCGTTGCAGGCAGAAATGGGCGATGACATCAAGCATTTCTATACGGGCATCAGCTACCGTCACTGTCTGATCTGGAAGAACGGCAACGACAAGTATGATTTCAACCGCCCGCACGATATTCTGGGACAGCGCATCGGCAACTATCTCCCCCGACGCGAGAACGGCGGCGCGGAATTCTATGAGCTACAGCGTCGCAGCTTTGACATTCTGAATCATCACCCTGTGAACGAGGCGCGTCGTGCGCGCGGCCTTAAGCCTGCAAACTCCGCATGGCTCTGGAGCCCGGGCAAGAAGCCTCAGCTTCCCTCCTTCCGCGAGAAATGGGGACTTAACGGCACGGTCATTTCGGCCGTTGATCTTATCAAGGGTATCGGTCTTTGCGCGGGTATGCGCTCGATCGACGTGGAAGGCGCAACGGGTAACGTACATACCAACTACAAGGGCAAGGCCGAGGCTGCTATCCGCGCCTTTGGCGAGGGCTCTGAGCTGGTTTACGTGCACGTGGAGGCACCCGATGAGTGTGGACACCGTGCAGAACTTGACAACAAGGTTCTTTCTGTGGAGAAGATCGACGCAGAGATCCTTGCGCCCGTGCTTGCTTACCTGCGCGAGAGCGGCGAGGAGTTCAAGATCATGGTTCTGCCCGATCACCCCACGCCCGTGCGTATCCGCACGCACACGATCCTGCCTGTTCCCTTCTTCATCTACTCCTCGAACGAGCGCCGCGAAGGCGTTGCGCAGTTCTGTGAGGAAAGCGCCACCGCCGCAAACAACTACGTGGCAAACGGCTGGCAACTGATGAGTATGTTGACAGGTAAATAAGGAAAGGAGTCCGATATGGACAGCAAAGAGCTTTCACCGAAGCAAGACGCACCCAAGTCTTCAAAATGGTTGATTTCCGCGTTTGATTACGTGGAAATGTTCGTGTTCACGGTGGTTGCAGTGATTTTGATCCTGACCTTCACGGTTCGCATTTGCGTTGTGAAAGGTGCCTCTATGAACAGAACGCTGGAGAACGGTGATCGCTTGCTTGTGTCGGATCTGTTTTATACGCCCGATGCAGGCGATATCATCGTGTTTCATCAAACCAGTGAAACAAGCGAACTTTTCAATGAGCCCATCGTGAAGCGCGTGATCGCCACCGAGGGCGAATTTGTGAAAATAGATTACACGCAAAACAAGGTTTACGTGTCCGACGACAGCGTCTTTACCGAGGACGAGGTATTGGACGAAAGTGCTTATATCTGGCTTGCCGACCGAAACGGCAACTATACGGGCACGTGGAATGAGGCGGGCCGTGAGCCCGATGTATGGGAGGTTCCCGAAGGACACCTCTTCGTGCTGGGCGACAATCGCAACAATTCCGCGGATAGCCGTTATCACGAGATAGAACTGGTGGACGAACGCCGCGTGCTTGGCAAGGTACTGTTGCGGATCACGCCCTTCTCTCAGTTTGGAAAGGTGGATTGACGATGCCGACGGATGTGATACAATGGTTCCCGGGACATATGGCGAAAACGCGCCGACTGATGAAGGAGAATCTGAAAAACGTTGACGTTGTGATCGAACTGCTTGATGCTCGGATTCCCCGCTCCTCCAGGAATCCCGAGATTGAAAAACTGACCGAGGGTAAGCCCTTGCTCACCCTCCTCAATAAATCCATGCTTGCCGATCCCGATATGACCGAGAACTGGATCGTGCAGTATAAGAAAAAGGAAAACGTCTGCCTTGCCGTTGACTGTGTAAGCGGCAAGGGCATGGATAAATTGATGCCCGCCATTCGTACCCTGCTTGCCGACAAGTTGGAGCGCTATGCCGCCAAGGGTATGACGGGACGCAAACTCCGCGCCATGGTGGTGGGAATTCCAAACGTGGGAAAATCCTCCCTCATTAACCGTCTTTCGGGCGGTAAAAAAGCCAAAGTGGAGAACCGTCCCGGTGTTACGCTGACACCTCAATGGGTGTCTACGTCCATGGGACTTGATCTGATGGATATGCCGGGTGTACTCTGGCCGCGCTTTGATCACCGTGAAACGGGCGAAAATCTCGCCATTACGGGCGCGATCAAGGATGACGTCGTAGAGATCGAATCGCTTGCTATTGCACTTTGCAAGCGCTTGCGCGAGGCCTATCCCGCCCAGCTTGCCACCCGTTACAAGCTGGAATGGAGTGACGAGGTGACGGCCATGAGCGACTACGAACTGTTTGAGTATATCGGCCGCAAGCGCGGTTTTCTCATCAGTGGCGGCGAGGTCAATACCGAACGCACTGCCAATATGTTGTTGGACGAATTTCGTGCCGCCAAAATCGGGCGGATCACGCTGGACATGCTGTAAGGAGCCCGCTATGCTGAATTACGATCTGGAAGAGGCGCTGATGCGCGAGGGGTATTCTCTTGTGTGCGGCGTGGATGAAGCAGGACGCGGTCCTTTGTGCGGCCCCGTGGCCGCCGCAGCGTGCATCTTGCCTGCGGGTCTTGTGATCGATGGACTCAATGACTCCAAAAAACTGACAGAGAAAAAGCGCGAGGCGCTTTACGATCAGATATTGGAGAATGCCATTGCGTATGCCGTGGTGCTTGGCAGTGTGGAGGAGATCAACGAAACCGATATTCTTTCCACCACGTTGCACGCGATGCGCGAGGCGATCGAGCGTCTTGAGCCCCGACCCGATTATGCTTTGATCGACGGCAATATCACGCGCGGTTTTACGATTCCCTGTCGTGCCGTGGTGCACGGTGATGCCATTTCTCCGAGTATTGCCGCGGCCTCGATTCTTGCCAAGGTCACGCGTGACCGCATTTGCGCAGAACTTGACAGACAGTATCCCCAGTACGGCATTGCCAAACACAAGGGATACGGCACCAAAGCGCATATGGACGCTTTGCGTGAGCACGGTCCGTGCGAGATCTATCGCACCAAATTCATTCGCTTTCTGGACAAATGAACGGCGTTCCTAACATAAACGAGATCGGCAAGCGCGGTGAGTGCTTGGCGGCACGCTATTTGCGCCGTCACGGCTTTCGCATCCTTGCACGCAACGTGCATTGCGGACGAAACGAACTGGATCTGATCGCGCAGAACAAGGAATACGTGATATTCGTTGAAGTCAAAACGCGCCGCGTCGCATCACTGGAGGACGCTGAGGCCAATCGCCCTTCTCTTGCCGTCAATGCAGGCAAGCGCCGCAGGACGCTGGATGCCGCGTATGAATATCTGCGCACACATCCGAACAAGCGCTGTCCCCGCATGGACGTGATCGAGGTCTATCTCGATGAGGCGCGACGTCCGCATTTACTTCGTATCCATCATATTGTCTGTGCCTTTGATGCGCACGGACAAGTGCATTAAACTATCATTGTAAAAACCAAAGGAGCAACTACTATGAATTTTCAGAGCACGCGCGACCAAAGCGCCGCCGCATTTTCCGCCGCACAGGTGATCAAACAGGGTCTTGCCGCAGACGGCGGACTCTTCGTTCCCACGTCTATCCCCACGCTTGACTTCGAGGAGATCGAGGCGCTTTGCCGCGCCGATTATCCCACCCGTGCCGCCAAGATTCTTGGAAAATTCCTCACGGATTACACCGAGGAGGAATTGCTCGCGGACTGCCGCGCCGCATACGCCCCTACTTCTTTTGTGGGTGGTGCCGCACCGTTGGTCGCACTGGACGATTCGCTTTATTCTCTGGAACTTTGGCACGGTCCCACGGCCGCGTTCAAGGATATGGCACTCCAGATCATGCCCCGACTGCTCTCCCGCGCACTCGTGAAAACGGGTGAGGAGCGCACAGCACTGATCCTGGTGGCCACCTCGGGCGATACGGGCAAGGCCGCACTTGAGGGCTATAAGGACATTGACCGTGTAGAGATCGCGGTGTTCTACCCCGAAAACGGTGTCAGCCGCGTGCAGAAGTTGCAAATGCAGACGCAAACGGGTGAAAACGTGTACGTATGCGCCATCAATGGCAATTTTGACGATGCACAAACGGGTGTGAAGAAGATCTTTTCCGATGCAAATGCCGCAGAATATCTGAACGAGAAGGGCTATTTCCTCTCTTCCGCGAACTCGATCAACTGGGGCAGACTCGCACCGCAGATCGTGTATTACGTTTCCGCTTACTGCGATCTTTTGAACGCGGGACGTATCAAGATGGGCGATAAGATCAACGTGACGGTGCCCACGGGTAACTTCGGCAACATCTTTGCCGCATATCTTGCCAAATTGATGGGACTTCCCGTAGGACGTCTTGTTTGCGCATCGAACAAGAATAACATTCTCACCGATTTCCTGCAAACGGGCACCTACGACCGCAACCGCCATTTCCACCTGACGATGTCCCCCTCGATGGATATTCTGATCTCCAGCAACCTGGAGCGTCTGCTCTACTTTACAGCAGGTCCCGAACGCACCGCCGCCTATATGTCTGCGCTGAACAAGAATGGTGCCTATACGGTTGAGGCCGACGTGAAGGAGAAGATCGACGCCTCTTTTGAGGGCTATTATGCCGACGAAGAGAAAACGGCGGAAACGATCCGTCGCACGATGAGCCGGTACAACTATCTCGCCGATACGCACACGGCAGTCGGTATCAGTGCCGCCGAGCAGTATATGGAGAAAACGGGCGACCGTACTCCGATGGTCGTGGCCTCCACTGCTAGCCCCTACAAGTTTGCCGCTGACGTTTACCACTCCCTTTACGGTGAAAAGCCCACCGATCCCCTGGCCGCTCTTGAACTTCTTCGCGAGAGAACCGCAACCGAAATTCCCTACCCGTTGCGTGGTATTGGCGAGCGCACCGTGCGCTTTACAGACGTGGTGGACTCGGACCGTATGTGGGACGCCGTTACGGGCTACATTGCAGAATAAAAAATCGGCAGTGCCGTGGCACTGCCGAAAAGGATAAAATCAGTCCTTCTTGGGTTTAAAAGTGGCGCACACGGTGTCGGTGCTGGAGGTTGCAAAACTGGGGCCGACGGCAATTTTGTCGGCAACACAGTAGCAATCGCCTTCATGATACTGGCAGTTCTTTACGTCACAACTGATGCCCTGGTTGATATGGTCACAGCAGTTCTTCTTGTTCTGATCCATGATGGTATCTCCTTTCATTGAGATACTAAAAGTTTGTGCCGAAACGGCACGGTTTATTCCTTGGCCACGCAGGAGTCGAACACGCCTTAAAGCGTTGCTTTTCGGTGCTTTCGGCACTTGTCGCTCTTGCAATGTCCACACTTGGCGGCATGCGCCAAGCACCTAAATCACACAAAAATCAAGCGCTTGAGGGTCGAAGAGTTTTGAAGGAGCAAATCGGCAAGACGGGCAAGATAAATTTTCGCGGCAATATGCGGATATTGCGAGAAAATTTACCGAAGCACATACGTCGATTTCCCCTTCTAAACCGGGTTTGGATTACTCCCTCTTGCCTACCAAATCTTTTGAAAGGAGCGAGTAATGTCGGTTTTTACCATTGCGGATTTGCATCTGTCCACCGCAACCGATCATCCGATGGATGTGTTTGGTGCGCGTTGGCAGGGCTACGTTGATAAAATTCAAAAAAACTGGCGCGCGGTCGTGACGGATGCCGACACGGTCATATTGCCCGGAGATATTTCCTGGGCCATGAATCTGGCCACCGCACGCGAGGATCTGGCACTGCTTGATGCGCTCCCTGGAAAAAAATTGATCGGCAAGGGCAATCACGATTTCTGGTGGGAGACCGCCGCAAAGCTCGGCCGTTTCTTTGACGAAAATCAGTTCACCACGCTCTCGATCCTTTACAACAATGCCTACGTCGTGGAAGATCTCATCGTCTGCGGCACGCGCGGGTGGTTTCTGGAGGAGGAAAAGCAACAGACGGTCGGCGAGGTGGATTTTGCCAAGATCCGCAACCGCGAGGTCACGCGCCTGAAACTCAGTTTGGACGCGGCACAGGCGTTGCGCTGCAATGAGCACGCAGAGAGTGAGATCGTCGTCTTTTTACACTTCCCGCCCGTCTGGAACGGTTACGTTTGCCGTGAGATCGTGGATCTCTTGAAGCAGTACGGCGTCACAAGATGCTATTGCGGTCACATTCACGGCGTCTACAACGTCCCCGCCACCGAGACCTTTGAGGGTATTGCATTCACGCTGATTTCTTCGGATTTCCTGCAATTCACGCCCCACTTGGTGGAAAGCGGCTCAAATTGACAATTATTTGCGCGAAAAGTCTTGACAAATTTAATAAAAATTAGTAAAATATACTTTGTGTGAAATTTTCTATCTCTGGAGGATGAATAAAATGAAATTGGTAAAAGCTGAAAAACTTGAGAATAGCCGGTTCGAACTGCATATCTCGGTTGACAAGGCTACCTTCGAGGAGGCCGTAAACAAGGCCTATCAGAAGGAAGGCAAGAAGATGAGCGTTCCCGGATTCCGCAAGGGTAAGGCTCCCCGTTCCATTATTGAGAAAATGTATGGCAAGGGCGTGTTCTACGAAACCGCCATCAACGACATCATCCCCGGTGCTTACGAGGAAGCAGTTGCAGAGGCCGCTATTTCTCCCGTGGCACAGCCCGAATTTGATATCGTTTCTCTTGACGACAACGGCCTTGTGCTTTCCGCAAAGGTTTACGTTCGTCCCGAGGTTGCGATTGCCGACTACCTTGGTATGGAAGCAAAGCGCGTGATCACCCCCGTTACCGACGCTGAGGTGGATGCCGAGATCGAGTCTGTGCGCGAGCGCAACTCCCGTGAATCCGAGGTGCTTGGCCGTGCCGCTGAAATGGGCGACACCGCTGTGATCGACTATGAGGGCTTCTGCGACGGCGTTGCATTCGACGGCGGCAAGGGCGAGGACTATGCGCTCAAGCTTGGCTCCAACACCTTCATTCCCGGCTTTGAGGCACAGATCGTTGGCAAGAAGGTTGATGAAGAGTTCGACGTCAACGTGACCTTCCCCACCGAGTATCACGCCGCTGACCTGGCAGGCAAGGAAGCCGTGTTCAAGTGCAAACTGCACGCTCTTACGCGTGTGGAACTTCCCGTGCTTGACGATGATTTTGCCAAGGACGTTTCCGAATTTGATACGCTCGCTGAATACCGCGCCGATCTCAAGGCAAAGATTGAGAAAAGACACGAGGACAGTGCCAACACCGCATTGGACGAGAGTCTCGTCGATGCACTGATCGGTAAGTTGGAGGCCGACATTCCCGCACCCATGTTCGAGGCAGAGACCGAGAACTTCCTGCGTGATTACGACAACAGACTCCGTATGTCGGGTCTTGACCTGAACACCTATCTCAAGTACACGGGCATGACGCTCGACAGCATGCGCGAGCAGTTCCGTCCCCAGGCAGAGCGCCAGGTTAAGGCACGTCTTGCTCTGGAGAAGATTGCCGAACTTGAGAAGTTGGAAGCAACCGAGGAGGACATTCAAGCCGAGTTCGAGCGTATCGCAAGTGCTTACAATATGCCCGTTGAGGACGTAAAGAAGAGCCTGCCCGCAGAGGCAATCACCGAGGATATGCGTGTGAAGAAGGCAATGGATCTGGTGCGCGAGAAGGCCGTTGTGACCGACGAAGCACCCGAAAACAAGACTGAGGCCCCTGCAACCGAGGCGTAATTCGAGTGCAGTAGTGCGGCTCAGCCGACATACTTCGGTAGCCGCGACCTTGCGTCGCGGCTACTGTGTTATATGAGAAAAAACTTGAAAAACGGAGGTTTTTATACTATGATGATGGATTTTACGCGCCATAATGCTCTTGTGCCTATGGTCATCGAACAGACCGGACACGGTGAACGCTCCTTCGATATTTTCTCTCGACTGCTCAATGACCGTGTGATCTTCCTCTCGGACGAGGTCAATGATACCACCGCTTCCCTTGTGGTGGCACAGATGCTCTACCTGGAGGCACAGGATCCCGACAAGGATATTTCCTTTTATATCAACAGCCCCGGCGGCTCGGTAACCGCAGGTATGGCCATTTACGATACGATGAACTACATCAAATGCGACGTGGCGACCATTTGTATCGGTATGGCGGCTTCTATGGGTGCTTTCCTGCTCTCCTCGGGCACCAAAGGCAAGCGCCTGGCGCTCCCCAACAGTGAGATTATGATCCACCAACCCTTGGGCGGCGCAAAGGGTCAGGCCAGTGACATCAAGATCCAGGCCGATCTGATCCTGCGCACCAGAGATACGCTCAATCGTATTCTGGCCGAGAACACGGGCAAGAGCATTGAGCAGATCGCACACGACACGGACCGCGACAACTTTATGACTGCCGAGGAGGCACTGAAGTACGGTCTTGTCGATAAGGTGCTTGCCAAGCGCGCTTAAAAGAGTTCAGTTTTCACGAGGTAAACATGTCTAACACCACCAACAACAAGGGCGGCCGCAATCTG
This sequence comes from Eubacteriales bacterium, assembly GCA_045532805.1. Taxonomy (GTDB): domain Bacteria; phylum Bacillota; class Clostridia; order Oscillospirales; family CAG-272; genus Firm-07. The sequence goes on along the minus strand of JAZSGQ010000077.1, from coordinate 32,423 downwards.
CGCTACTGCTCCTTTTGCGGTCGAAATGAGAATCAGGCGAGTTTTCTGATCCCCTCACCTACGGGTCTTTATATCTGCGATTATTGCGTTGATGCCTGTGCCGAATTGATCAACGAGACACTGGAGGAGGAAAAGACCGAGTGTGGCTTCACACTGGATACGCTTCCCCGCCCCACTCAGATCAAAGCATCGCTTGACGAGCACGTGATCGGGCAGGAAGACGCCAAGGTCGCGCTTTCCGTGGCCGTATACAATCACTATAAGCGCGTGTTGTATGCCGAGGATCAAAACGGCAAAAAAGGTACCAAGGGCAAAAAGGCGGAGAACATGGACGGCATTGAGTTGCAAAAGAGCAACGTGCTGCTGTTGGGACCCACGGGCGTTGGTAAGACTTATCTTGCACAAACGCTTGCCAAAACGCTTCAGGTTCCCTTTGCGATTGCAGACGCCACCACGCTCACCGAAGCGGGCTACGTGGGTGAGGACGTAGAAAACATTCTGCTCCGCCTCATTCAGGCTGCAGATTTTGACGTTTCGCTTGCCGAGCGCGGTATCATTTATATTGACGAGATCGACAAGATCGCGCGCAAGAGCGAGAATCGCTCCATTACCCGCGACGTTTCGGGTGAGGGCGTTCAGCAAGCGCTCTTGAAGATCCTGGAAGGCACGGTTGCCAACGTTCCGCCGCAGGGTGGACGCAAGCACCCCAACCAGGAATTTATCCAGATAAACACCAAAAACATTCTCTTTATCTGCGGCGGTGCGTTCGAGGGCCTTGACAAGGTGATCGAGAAGCGAAAGGGGCATCAGACTGTTGGATTTGGCGGCGAGATCAAGCGCAGTGCCGAGAAGAAAAAGGCGGGCATTTTCAAGGATGTGATTCCGCACGATATCGTCAAATACGGCTTGATCCCCGAGCTTGTGGGACGCATCCCCGTGATCGTTTCGCTCACGGATCTTGACGAGCAAGCACTGGTCCGCATCATTCGCGAGCCGAAAAATTCGCTTGTACGCCAGTACACCAAACTGTTTGATATGGACGGCGTGAAGTTGACCTTTGCCGAGGGTGCGATGGAGGCCATCGCCGCACTGGCACTGGAGCGCAACACGGGCGCACGCGGATTGCGCGCCATCATGGAAAATATGATGTTGGAAACGATGTATGAGATCCCCTCGCGCAAGGATATTGCCGAGGTGCAGATCACGCCCGAGTCCGTCAAGGGCTTGGAAAAGCCGCATTATATTCTGCTCCGTGACCTGCCCGAAACGGCAGAAGGAGCATAAAATAAAGGGCCGATGATGTGTCATCGGCCTTTTATTTTGAAAATTGTGCGAACTTTATGCCGTCGCGGTTGATTTTTTACAAGCCATGTGCTACAATAGAGTATACATACTTTCTTTCCCGCTCCATATAGTATGGTGGGGGTGATCGTATGCGTATGAAGAGGCAACCGACGACACGGGAAAATGTATCCTCACGGCTTTTTCTCCGGTATTTCCTTCTCTTGTTTGCGGGCGTAGCCATTATGCTTACGTATTGCCTGCGTACAGCACCGCAGATCGCGTCGGACGCCGTGGGTAAGGTGCAAGTGCTGTTTGTCTGTCTTGCGTTACTGGCCGCTTTTTTGACGGTTTCGGGGCCGTATCTTGTTCTGCTTTGCGGGGTCAAGGCCTTTTTTGATACGGCGGCATTTTGCACACGGATCCGCTCACTGACGCTTGGCAAGGAGAACATTTTACCCGTGAATGGCTTGCTTTGCTATTTTGTACTGTCTGCAATCTTGTTTTGTACGATGGCATCGCAGGCGCGTTTGTTTTCCTTCGAAGGCGATGAGCGCGACCTGAAATTGATGTATTCGCGCCGATTTCTATTATTTTTACCCCGCGCGGTACTGTTGATTGCCCTGGCGCTTCCCTTTTACTACATCTGGCCGCGGCTTGCGGCGTATTTTACTGAAACTGCGTTTTGAAAGGATGTCAAAATGAGCACTCAAAAGAAATTCTTTGGCTTTGGGCAAAAGGAACGCCCTGATCTCGAGGCCGAGGACAGATCGCCAACGCTTTTGTTTTTCTTCAAACTGCTTTGGAGAAAACTCGGCAAATTGGTTACGCTGAATCTAATGATGGATTTTATGATCTTCCCCTTGGTGGCCGTTGTGCTGATCTATTTGTTCGGCCGTCAGACGCTTACCGTGGGAAATGCCGCCTTTGCGCCCTTGCTTGGCGTTAAACTCTCGGGTGGAAATGCCGCGGCAGAGCCCCTGTTCGGTATATTCGGCAACTGGGAGAATGCGGCCTTCCCCACGACGACTGCCGCGGTCGTTATGATCGTTCTGCTTGCGCTTTTGGCGCTTACCTGGGGTTGGCAGAACGTGGGTGCTACATACAATCTGCGCAGTCTTGTGCGTGGCGATTCCTGCTTCTTGTGGTCGGATTATTTCTACGCGATCAAGCGCAATTTCCGTCAGGGCTTCGTATTCGGCCTTTTGGATCTCGGCATTATCGTCCTTTTGATCTTCGATTGGTTCTATTTCAGTCCCGTCGCGGGCGACTCCCTGTGGTTTGGCTTCACGTACTTTATGATTATCGCGCTGTTCATCATTTATATGTTCATGCGCTTTTATCTGTACCTGATGTTGATCACATTCGATCTGCCTATCAAAAAGCTCCTCAAGAACGGCCTGATCTTCTCGATGCTCGGCATCAAGCGCAACGTGATGGCGCTTCTCGGCATCGCACTGGTAGCAACGCTCAATTTCTTCTTGATCTGGCCCTCGCTTTCCATCGGCTTTGTGCTCCCTATTATCCTGCCGTTCTTCTATTTGCCCGCACTCGCCGGCTTTATGGCGACTTACGCCGCATACCCCAACATCAAGCGTTATATGATCGACGGCGATCCTACGCTCACCTCGATCACGCCCGTCGAAGACGAGTACGAGGAGGAAGGAACGGAGATTATTCCGTCCCCTCCAGAAGCTGACTGACCGTTACCAACTCATAGCCCAATTCCAACAGCATCGGTACGATGCGCCGCAAGGCGGTTGGAGTTGGGCTATTTTTGCCGATAAAATCGTGCATCAGAATGATCGAGCCGTCCTTAACGTTTTTTCTCACGTTCTCGCACATTACGTCCACGGGTGTATGTGCCCAGTCCCGCGTGTCGATACTCCATAAGACGATCATCATATCATTGTCGCCGCACACGGTTTTGATCGCATTACTGCAAACACCTTCGGGCGGGCGAAATAGGCGGATGCGCTTCCCCGTAATGCTTGACAGTGCCTCGGAGCAAAGTGTGATGTCGCGGCTGATATCCTCGCAGGACTGATTGCCCACGTGGCTATGCCGGTAGGTGTGATTGCCGATCTCGTGTCCCTCGGCCAGTTCTCTTAAAATGAGTTCGGGATACGTTTCGGCGTTGACTCCAACGACAAAAAAGGTGGCGGGAACGCCGTATTCTGCCAAAATTTCAAGGATCTGCGGCGTGTAGCGCGGATGCGGTCCGTCATCAAATGTGAGCGCCACACGCGGCTTCTCTGCTCCCGTTTTATGGCTGTAAATAATGTTTGGCGCGGCAGATGCCTGCAGGGTCAGTGTGACGCACAACCCGAGGCAAAACGCGAAAATCAGGAGTTTGCGCATAGTTCGTCCAGTGTGCCAAAGCGATAACCCTCGGCGCGTAAGCCCTCGATCACCTGCGGCAGGATCTGCACGTTGGTGCTTGAGGTGGGATGCAGAAGGATCACCGCGCCGTTGTGCATGTTATCCATGACGGTGCGCAGTGCCTTCGCGGGGTCTGGTTGCTTTTGATTGTCCCAATCGGCATACGCAAAACTCCAAAACACGGTCTTATATCCCAGATCCTTGACACAGGAAAGCATCTCGCGCGAAAAACTCCCTTCGGGCGGCCTGAAATAGGGCGACAGTGTTTCGCCCGTCTGTAACTTGTACGTGTCTTCCAGTGCGGCAATCTCCGCGTGGATCTTCTCGGGCGAGGCGTGCGCGAGGTTGGGATGATTGGCGGTATGATTGCAAACGAGGTGCCCTTCGTTTTTCATTCGTATCAGCAGCGCTGCGTTATCGGTAACCAAGTGAGAAAGTACAAAAAACGCCGCAGGTACGTTGTATTGATGCAGGATATCCAACGTTTTTTCCACATTTCCGTTCTCATAACCCGCATCAAAAGTAAAATATAAGACCTTATCCTTACAGCCGTCGCCGTGCGTGCGATCGATATAATACGCATCGTAATCCGTCACGAAGGATAACTCGGGCGGAATGGGCGGTTGTCGGTGAGCTTTCGTTCTGATGCAATACCAGTGCGATTCACCACTTGCCGCATGCGCATTCGGCCCAAGAATCAAAACGGCAACGAGGAGCAAAAGAAGCGTTTGAAGCGCTTTTTTCATACGGATCATCTCCTTTCATTCGTAGTGTGTACGAAAGGAGAGACAAAAACCGAATGAAATCCTGTTAGAGGAACAAGAAACTTCTCACAAAGTAAAAAAGCGGTGTATGCGAAACGCATACACCGCTTTTTTTATTTTTGAAGTTCGGCTTTGTTAACGTAAAAGCGCTCAAAGTTTTTTTGTACGTAATGCACGGAGCGGGCGGAAAAGGTCGGTGCGTTCTTCTTGAAGAACACACTGACGCGATTTGCGTTCTCCCCTGCCTTTTTCTTCAGTTCAAAGATGTAATCGGCAAGTTCGCCGTCTCCCGCGTTGCCGATGGTGTTGCACAGATAGGACACCACCTTGGGATCGGCCTTGGCAAAGAGTTGTGCGACGTGTCTGTCGGGGCAGTTGGCAAGTGCCGAGAGCATACTGTACATCACAAGCGGTCCGTAGGCGGGCTGCGCCTCCAGGCGCATCTTCAGACTGTCGGGAAGGTTCTCCCAGAGCGAGAGCGGAGAGCGGGAGAAGGGTTGCAGATACTGCGTGGTGCGGGCATTTATCACCTTTGCAGTCAACTCCTCGCGCGGGATCGAGCGCTTGGTTGCTTTATCGTAAAGGAAATAATGGAGTCTGTTCCCCTCGCCGCGCGTGGACAGGAACAGGACCGTACCGCCGCCGCCAAGCAGCAACACGATCACAATGATCAAAAATACACGCAACCCCGTGCTCTCGGTCACGCAGGCAGGAATAAAGAGCAAGAGTGCGAGCGCGGCACACAGGAGTGCCAGGCGCGAACCGTAATCGTACAGCAGTTTTTTAAAGTTCATAGGAATCTCCTTTTATGGATTATAGTTTTTGAAGTTTGGCATACGTGGCCATGAGTTTTTTTGTGCCCTTGGTATCAAAGGCAATCTCGTACAGATGGTCTGCACCCATTTTTTGAACCGAGAGCACAAGGCCGTCGCCAAAGGTTTGATGCCTTACGCGATCCCCTGCCGTGAACAGTTGACGCGACGCGGGCCCGGCGGTGTGAGCCGTGCGACCGACCGTGATGCGGTCGGCGGCGGGATTTTGCCAGTGTTTCGCGGGTGCCGTACGTTCGCCGTACGTGCCGTACGTGCGCTGTGCGTAGGTGGGGGCGGGTGCCGCAGGACGCACCAAGAGGGATTCGGGAATTTCGGCAAGGAATCTCGAGGCGGGATTGCAGGCCGTGCGGCCGTAAAGCAGACGGCTCTTGGCGTGCAGAATATACAACTCGTCCTTGGCGCGCGTCACTGCAACGTAGGCAAGGCGTCTTTCCTCCTCAATCTCGGCTTCGCCGCCGAGAATCGTCTGCATACCGGGGAAAATACCCTCCTCAAATCCGGGTAAAAAGACCTGCGGGAATTCCAAGCCCTTGGCACTGTGAATGGTCATCAGTACAACGGCATCGGCAGTATCGTCATAGCGGTCCACGTCGGCCACGAGCGAGTTGATCTCCAAAAATTCGGTCAGAGTGGGCGTTTCGGTGCTGTCCTTGTATTCCACCACGCTGGAGATAAATTCCTCAAGATTGTCCAGACGCTCGGCCTCCTCGGGGCCCATATCGCGGATCATCTGGCGGTAGCCCGTGCGCTCCAGTACCTCATCCACAAAGCGATCCAGGGGCATGGACGTCATACGCTCCGTGAGTTCCTCGATCAGCGCAGTAAAGGCGGTCAGCGTTTTGGCGGCGCGCGAAAGTGCGACGTAGGTGTCGGCACGCGACATCACGTCGAACATACTTGTTTGCTCGTATGCCGCGATCTCCTCTACTGCCGCAAGCGTCCTGTCACCCAGACCGCGCCTTGGCTCGTTGACGATGCGCAGGAGGCGTTCCTTGTCGGCGTGATTGGCGATCAGTTGGAGATACGCCACGATATCGCGGATCTCCTTGCGATCGGCAAAGCGTACACCGCCGAGCATACGGTAAGGTACGCCGCTTCTTGCAAACGCACTCTCGAGTGCATTGGACTGTGCGTTGGTGCGGAACAGTACGGCAAAATCCCGATACTGCTTTCCAAGGCGCACTTTCTTTTGGATCGTGTCAATGATCACGCGCGCTTCGACATTCTGGTTATCAGGGGTCAGCACGTGGATCTTTTCGCCGTCTTTTCGCTCGGTCCAGAGTTCCTTGCGCATGGCTTCCGACTTGCTGTTGTGCGAAATAATGGCATTGGCAGCGTCCAAAATGGGTTGAGTGGAACGGTAATTACGCTCCAATCGAACAATTGTTGCGTTTTTGAATACCTTTGTGAAATTCAGGATGTTTTCGATGGTGGCGCCGCGGAATCGGTAGATGCTCTGGTCATCGTCGCCCACGACCATCAGGTTATGAGAGCCGCCCGAGAGCAATTCCGTCAGGCGAAACTGCGCCACGTTGGTATCCTGATACTCGTCTACGGATATGTAGTGGAACTGGCTTTGATAGTATTTGCGGATCATCTCGTTCTCCGAGAGGAGTTTCACGGTATAGGCGATGATATCGTCAAAGTCCAGTGCGTTGGAATCGGCCAGGCGTTGCTGATAGGCAACGTAGATCTTTTCCAGGAGTTTCATGCGATAGTCGTTCCCCATTTCCAAAAGGAACTGCTCTGGGGGGATCAGGCGATCCTTGGCGCGACTGATCATATTGAGAACGGTTTTGATAGAAAGCGCCTTTTCGTCGATGTTGAGCGACTTCATCACGGCTTGCATGGCCTTTTTGGAGTCGTCCGTATCGTAAACGGTAAAGCCCTCTTTGAGACCCGCCTCGGCGTAAAAACGGCGCAATATGCGCATACAGACCGAGTGAAAGGTGCCCGCCCAGATCGAGTTTGCAATCGTTTCGTCCTCGGGGAATGCAAGCGAGAGGCGGTGTTTGATCTCGTTTGCGGCCTTGTTCGTAAAGGTGATGGCCAGCATTTGCCAGGGTCGCGCGGGGCTTGCCGCAAAGCGGGAAAGGAGTGCTTCCAACTCCGCTTTTTCCATAGGGGCGGAAATGGCATTCTCCAGCATAGCGACCTCGCCCTCATCAAGGTCGAACGGTACGTAATTGCTGTGATACGCGTTGCCGAAACGAATGATATAGGCAATGCGGTGTACAAGCACCGTGGTTTTACCACTGCCCGCTCCCGCAAGGATCAACAGCGGATCGTTAATATGATAGATCGCCTCGCGTTGCTCCGCATTGAGCGCGCCGTAATAGCGGTCAAAAAGCGCACGCTTGGCGGTAAGATAGCGTTGGTGGAGTTGTGACATAAGTACCTCTGCATTCTTTTTTACTTCTACTTACCATTATACAATATTTCCTTATAAAAAGCAATTACAAAAACAAAAGAGTCGGAAATTTTTCCGACTCTTTTGAGAAGCAAATTTTTAGTTCTGATTCTGATTATTCTGCTTGTTCTGATTCTGATTATTTTGCTTGTTCTGGTTTTGATTATTCTGCTTATTTTGGTTTTGGTTGTTCTGCTTGTTCTGGTTGTTTTGGTTGTTCTGGTTTTGATTGTAGTTTTGCATATCGGTACTCCTTTATTTCTTGAACTACAGAAATAGTATGGCAAGGAGTGTTGCCCATTATTCATTCTTCAAAACAGAAGCGATGTTGGATCTCACGGTAAACGTTGCCAAGGGTTGCGGCAAGCAGTACGGCAAATACGAGTCCCGCGGTGAGATCGATGCCCCACAAAAACTCCAACAAGCGGTAGATGCGCGCGTCGGGAATCTCCTGAATGTAATCGTACAGGAAGGAAATAAGACCGCTGATGAAACCGAACACGAACACGCGCAACAAATCCCCATCAAACTCTTCGATAAAGGAGGCGCGGCGTCTTTGCTCAAATTCCAGATCCTTGTGTGTTGGCATATAGCCCGCCCATTCACGGATCACACGCCGCACGATGAGCAACAGTACGACAAGGAAGACAAGGAACAGTAAAAACTCGCCAAGGGAGGAAACCCACATATGACGGTAGGCCGTTGCGGCCGCCTCGGTCTTGGAGATCTCCACAGCCGTGTGATACACGTGGAAATAGTAAGTATATTGTGTAGAAACGACAGCGAGCGCGCCGAATGCGAGCGTTGCAACCGCTCCGATCACGCGGTCATACCAAGGCGTTTTCAAAAGCACGATGCCGAGTAAGAGGAACAGCACGCCGATCCAGTCGGGGATCACGTTTTTGAGATCCAGATAAAAATCGCACAGCAAAAAGCCGCCGACACCAATCAGTGAAAGGGCGATGCCAAAGCGGCGCAGAATGGCGACGCCGGGGTGGGAACGCACAAATTCGGCGTACTTTTCAGCGAGTATTTGCAAAAATTCCTTTTGGCGTGCTACGACGCTGAAATAGCGGCATAGCGTGACCAGCCACCATGCGCTCACAAAGAGCATGAAGAACACCGAAATGCCGCGCATCACGCCGATGTAATCGTACAGATGGATCAGACCCGTATCGAGATAATCCGACGTGGAAAGCGCCGAAAATTCGGGGAGTGCGCCAAGGATCTCCCGAAACAGAAGAAAAACGATGCTTGTGCGCAGAATCTGCTCGGTGCGGCAACGCTCGGTCACGGGTCGCGGTTCATAGAGAAAGCCCTTGCGCCGTGCCTCCCACGTACGAAGGCGTACGTAAAGTTTACGGATCAGCGATTCGTGTCGCACGTTCTGATAGAGCGCGGGACAATCATGGATCACGGCAAGCGAATAAAAGCCATCAAAGAGCGAATAAAAGGCGTGGTAAGAGAGATAGAAACTCGCAATGGCATTGATGAACGAAACCGTCAGCAAGGCAACGGGACGCTCCGTTCCCGTAAACACCAAAAACGAGATCATCACCGCCAGATCCTTGAGGGCGCAGTAAACGAACAGTTTAAGGAATGCCGCGCGTGCCTCACTCATTTGTCGGTTGATCTGTGCCACGCGGGAAAGGCCCAAGAAAATGAGCGCACAGCCGATGAAATCGGGCAGAACGTCAACGACCGAAAAATATGGATTGGTGAAAAAGAGGAGTCCAAGGAAAACGGGGGCAAAGCTCACTTTTTTATTGTTGGTGTGTATCACTTGTCCTTCCCTCCTTTGGTCGGTAACTGCAAGGGAGGTGTTTCCTCACCCTCGGGAACGATGTAGCGGTAACAGCCCCAAATGAGGTACAAGTCAAGGAAGATCACGATCAGGCGCAACAGCAAGACCAAAAGCGAGAGATATCCGCCCCACTCGGCCATAAGCCCGAAGAAAAGGCGTCCCACCAGGTCCAGAGCGTACGTCAGCCCGAGCAGGATCAGATTTCGCAGTGCCACACCGCGCCATTTGGAAAGTCCCAATTCCCCGCAGATCGAATTGATGGCGTACAGGATCATAGCAGTGAAGCAAAGGACAAAGGCGAAATACAGCCACTCTGCGACGCGCCAGAGCGAAGTGCCCTCAAACACGGGCGGCACGGTAAGTCCCATAAGCCCGAAAGCGTACACACTGTAATACAGCGCAAACGGCAACGAGGCAAACGAAACGTAAAAACAGTATTTGAAATGATGATGATAGTGCGCGAGATGCCACAATCCTACGATCATCATAGGATAACCCGCGAGCATCGCAAAGGAAACGGGAGAGTAAAGCGAAATCACAGACACGAAAAAGTAGCCGATCATCAGATAACCAAAGCCCATAGTTCCTCTCTCCCTCCTTTTCTGATCATTTTACTTTTGAGCCGCAGCAGTGCTTGTATTTCTTTCCGCTGCCGCAGGGGCACAGATCGTTTCTGCCGATACTTTCCGCTTTGCGCAGGATCACGGTTTTCTTGGCAACCGAGCCGTCGGAGAGGTTCTCACGAAGCGGCATGGCCACGCGTACGCGCTGTACGGGCTCGGTACGCGGTACGGCGGAAAGCATATTGCGCACGGTCTGCGTGCGGATGCCCGCCACCATTTCCTCAAACATAGCGGCACCCTGCAAGCGGTATTCGTTCACGGGATCGCGCTGGGCATAGGCCTGAAGTCCTACACTGCCCTTGAGATCGTCCATTGCGTCGATATGCTCCATCCAGTGATTGTCCACGGCACGAAGCAGGATCGAGCGCTGTACTTCGGCAAAGGTCTCCTCGCCGAACAGTTTTTTCTGCTCTTCATAGCGCTCCATCGCACGGGAGAAGAGCCAGTCGGCGATATCGCCGCGCTTCCATTTGTTCTTTTTCACGGTCTCGGCCGTCAATTCGCCCTTTTGGAGCAGTAAGCCGTGATACTGTGCCTCCAGTGCGTCCAGATCCCATTCGGCCACGCCGTCACCCGTAGTGAAGGTGTCCACGGTCTCCTCAAACGAGGTTTTCATCATAGAAAGGATCGTGTCGCTCACGTCTTCGCCATTGAGAACCTCGGCACGCTGACTGTAAATGAGGTTGCGCTGTTGATTCATCACGTCGTCATAGGTGAGCACGTTCTTACGGCGCTTGAAGTTGTTGTCCTCAATTCTCTTCTGTGCGTTTTCAATAGACGAGGTCAAGATTCCCGCCTTGATGGGCTGATCGTCGGGAATGCCCGTGCGCTCCACCAGTCCCATAATGCGATCCGCGCCGAACAGACGGAGCAGGTCGTCCTCAAACGACAGGAAGAAGCGGGATTCACCGGGGTCACCCTGACGGCCCGCACGGCCGCGCAACTGATTGTCAATGCGGCGACTCTCGTGTCTCTCGGTGCCAAGGATATACAGGCCGCCCGCTTCCTTGACCTTGGCGGCCTCGGGAGCGATCTCGCGCTTGAAGTGCTGATTGAGCGTGTGGAAGGTCTCGCGCGCGGCGCGGATCTCCTCGTCGTCAATATCCGTAATACCCGTGGAAAGTGTGATCATTTCCTCGGTGTAGCCCTGCTTGCGCATTTCGTTTTTCGCAAGGAACTCGGAGTTACCGCCCAGCATAATATCGGTGCCGCGTCCCGCCATGTTGGTGGAGATGGTGACGGCGCCGTACTGGCCTGCCTGTGCCACGATCTCTGCCTCTCGCTCGTGATGCTTAGCATTGAGCACGTTGTGGCGAATGCCGCGGCGTTTGAGCATCGCGGAAAGTTCCTCGGACTTGTCCACGCTCACCGTACCGACAAGCACAGGCTGTCCCTTGGCGTGGCATTCCTCGATCTGGCGGATAATGGCCTCGTACTTGGCCTTGATATTCTTATAGATCAGGTCGTTGTGATCCACGCGGATCATCGGCATATTCGTGGGAACGGCCACGACGTCCAGTGCGTAGATCTCTCTGAACTCCATTTCCTCGGTCAGTGCCGTACCCGTCATACCAGAGAGTTTGCGGTACATACGGAAGTAGTTTTGGAAGGTGATGGAGGCAAGCGTCCTGTTCTCTTTTTGTACCTGCACGCCCTCCTTGGCCTCGATTGCCTGATGCAAGCCGTTGGAGTAGCGACGACCGGGCATAATACGGCCCGTAAAGGTATCCACAATCATGACGCCGTTTTCGTTCACAACGTAATCTACGTCACACTTCATCACGCCCCAGGCGTGAATGGCCTGCTTGACGTGATGTGCGATCTCGGAGTTGGCGGGATCGGTGAGATTCTCAATGCCGAAGAAGGCCTCGGCGCGGCTCACACCATGGGGGGTGAGAATGGCGTTTCTTCCCTTCTCGTCCACCAGATAATCCGCCTCGATGTTGTCGGTCTCCTCTTTGTTATCCACTTCCTTACGCACCTGCTTGGTCATGGTACGTACCAGTGCGTTGGCGCGCTCGTAAAGGTCGGTGGATTTTTGTCCCGCACCCGAGATAATGAGCGGCGTGCGCGCCTCGTCGATCAGAATGGAGTCCACCTCGTCGACGATGGCAAAGGCATGTCCGCGCTGTACCATATCGGATTTGTACACCACCATATTGTCACGCAGATAGTCAAAGCCGAACTCGTTGTTGGTGCCGTAGGTGATGTCCGCGCCGTAAGCCTCTTTCTTCTGCTCGGGCGTCAGCCCGTGTACGACAAGGCCCGTGGAAAGGCCCATAAAGGCGTACACACGGCCCATCTCCTCACAGCCCACGCGCGCCAGGTACTCGTTCACGGTCACAACGTGCACGCCCTTGCCCGTGAGTGCATTGAGGTAAGCGGGCATGGTGGCGACCAGAGTCTTACCCTCGCCCGTTTTCATTTCCGCAATGCGACCCTGATGCAGAATGATACCGCCGAGCAGCTGTACGTAGAAGGGGCGTTTACCAAGCACGCGGTCATCTGCCTCGCGCACTGCGGCAAACGCGTCGCAGAGAATGTCCTCCAGGGTCTCACCCGCGGCAAGACGCTCCTTGAGCAGTACCGTGGTGTGTGCGAGTTCTTCATTGGACATTGCGGCGTATTGAGGCGCAAGCGCCTCGATGCGGTCGGCAATGCGGCGCAGTTTTTTGATCTGTCGGTCACTGTACGTGCCGAATATTTTTTTGAAAAGTCCCATTTGAACCTCCAAACAGTATATCTCATTTTATTATACATCAAAATATATAAAAATGCTATATATTATGCAAAAAAATTGCAAACAATTTTGCAATCTATTGCAACACATCGTAAAATGAGATATAATAATATCATCACTTTGAAAGGAGCACCGCCGTGTCGAAGATCCATATTGTACTGCATCAACCCGAGATTCCGCAAAACACGGGTAATATTGCCCGCACCTGCGCCGCGACGGGCGCCGCCCTTCATCTGATCCGTCCGCTCGGCTTTGAGATCGACGATAAAAAGTTGAAGCGCGCGGGGCTTGATTACTGGGATAAACTCGATATTACTTACTATGACGGGATCGAGGATTTTTACGCAAAGCACGAGGGTGCGGTGATCTATTATTTCACCACGAAAGCGCCGCGTAGTTTTACCGAGATCGACTATCCCGATGAGGTCTTTATCATGTTTGGCCGCGAGAGTGCGGGCTTGCCCGAGGAACTTTTGCACGCGCACCCCGATCACGCCGTGCGCATTCCGATGCGAGAGGGGCTCCGCAGTCTGAACCTCTCCAATTCCGTGGCCGTGGCGGTCTACGAGATCCTGCGTCAGCGCGATTTTGCCGATCTGCAGGAGGCGGGACAACTCACGCGCTTTACCTGGGGTGATGCCAATGAATGACCGCATTATGATCGCAATGAGCGGCGGCGTGGATAGCGCTATGGCCGCGCATCTGTGCGCGGGTAACGGCGCGGCGGCGGGTGTTACCATGCAGCACTTTGCGAGCTGTTCCGAGCAGGACGCGCGCGATGCCGCGGCACTTTGCCGCACGATCGGTATTCCCCACTTTGTTGCTCATTTGGAAGAAGAATTTTGCCGTGAGGTGATCCGCCCCTTTGTGGCGGCATACGAAGCGGGTGAAACCCCCAATCCTTGCGTGCTTTGCAATAAGCGCATCAAGTTTGGTGCATTGCTTGATTTTGCCTTTCTGCAGGGCTACGACCGTATCGCTACGGGGCACTATGCCCGTGTGGAGAAAAGTGCGACGGGCAGAATGCTGTTGCGCCGTGCACTCGATTCCTCCAAGGATCAGACGTATATGCTCTACACGCTCACACAGGACGTGCTTGCGCGCGTGGCGTTTCCGCTTGGCGAGTGGAGCAAGGCACAGGTAAGAGAAATGGCCGCTTCCCTTGGATTTGGAGCCGCTGACCGTGCTGACAGTCAGGATATCTGCTTTATTCCCGACGGCGATTATGCCGCCTTCATTGCCCATTTTACAGGCAAACAGACCAATCCCGGCGCTTTTCTTTCCACAAACGGGCGCGTGCTCGGCGAGCACCGCGGACAGTTGCACTATACGATAGGACAACGCAAGGGCCTTGGCATTGCGTTGGGCGAGCCCGCTTTTGTGGTGGCCAAATCCGCCAAGGATAACACCGTGACGCTCGGGAGAAACGAGGAGTTGTTCACCACGCATCTTGTGGCGCGCAACGTCAATCTGATCCCTGAGGATACGCTTTCCTCGCCGCGCCGACTGCTGGCCAAGGTTCGTTATGCACAGATTGCCACACCCGCACGCGTGGAGCAAACGGGCACGGATGAGTTGACCGTGGAATTTGAGACGCCGCAACGCGCCATTTGCGCAGGGCAATCCCTTGTGCTCTACGAGGACGATTATCTGTACGGCGGCGGTACGATCTGCTGATGTTTATGATACGAGGTGTAACATGAAAGAAAAAATCAAGGTATCCATTCTACTCGGTGCCGAGTTCGTGGCGGTGATCGTGATCCTGCTCCTCATTTTCCTGGCGGGAAAAAAGACCTACACCGTGACCTTTGACCTCAACGGCGGCACGTTGCTTGGCGGTGATCTGGAGCAACGCGTGACGCAGGGACACGATGCCAATCCCCCGCAGGCCGTCAAGGAAGGCCACTACTTCCTGCGCTGGAGCGGCAGTTATAAAAAGGTGACCCATGACGTAACCGTAAAGGCGATCTGGGAGTACGAAACCACCCCCGGTATTGTATATTCGGATTCCGAAAACGCCAATTTCTGCGAGATTGTGGGGTCTTATTCCGATCTGCGCGGTGACGTGTATATCGGTGCGTATTACAACGATAAAAAGGTACTCGGAATCAAGGAGAGCGCTTTTGCCGAGCGCACGGGCATCACGGCGATGTACCTCCTGGACGGCATCATTCACATCGAGAAAAATGCGTTCTTCGGTTGTGAAAATATGACGTCTATCGATATTCCCTCCACCACCGTCAGTATCGGCGAGGGGGCCTTTGCGGGCTGTGCCTCGCTGGAAGAACTGATCCTGCCCGAAAGTCTCACCGAGATCGGTGCGGGCGCTTTTGCGGATTGTGTCTCGCTTCGGGAAATTGTGATTCCCGATGGCGTCAAAAAGATCGGAGCAGGTGCTTTCGCGGGGTGCACCGCACTGGAGCGCGTGATCCTTCCCGAGGGCGTGGAGATCATCGGAACAGGTGCGTTTGATACCGCTACCACCGTGATCTGCGTTTGCATGAGTGAGAGCGACAAGCCCGCGACCTGGTCGAGCCGTTGGTGCCACGAGAGCGCCGAGATCGTATGGGATTACGTGATTCCCGATCCTTCTGACGAGAAAACGGAAGATGAAGGATCCAAAGACAAAGAAAAGGCATAAGTGAGGACGCGACGATGCATATCATACAGATGGTAGGGCTTGTATTCGCGCTTTACTTTTTCTCGCTTGGATTTATCATCTTTTACCGCCACAGGATCAACGTGAAAATTGGCAATCTGATCTTTGTGATCGCTGATATTTTCTTCTTTTTCCTTTGGAATTACGCCTATTTTCTGCGCGGTGGATTGCAGAGTTTTCTTACCTTTGACAACATCAGCCCCTTCATTTTCACCCTGATCCCACTCACGTATCTCTTGCGGGAGAGGATCAGGGAATACGCCTTCTCGGCGATTGCTTTTCTGCATTTCGGTATGCTGTGTGCCGTGCTGGTCAGCCCCGAGCAAGCATATCTGTTCAGTTTCCTGGAGGAAGCGAATTTGCTGTATACCGCCGAGGCACTCTGCCACATGTTGGCGGCACTCTTTGGCATTTATCTGATCATCACCAAACAAGTGCGCGCGGATTTCAAGTCCTGGCGCAGATCGGTGCTCTTTATGTACACGGTGATTTCCTACGGCGTATTACTCAATCTGATCTTTCATAAATCCTTCTTCGGTATGGATCCGTACGGCGGATATTCGATCTATTTCCTTGACATCTTTGGCAACTTCTGGATCACGTTGCTCGCCTATTACCTTGGCGTGTTGGTGGTGCTTACCGTAGGTATGCAGATCGCCTATGGCCTTGTGCGCTTGCTGGAGCCGAGGCAAAAAAAGACGGAAACGGTGTCCGAATAAAAGAGAAAGACCCTTGCCATGTGCAAGGGGCTTTCTCTTTTATTCGACGTCTGCACGCCGCCGCCAGAAGTCATTTTTTGTGTGCGCGGGGCAAATTCGGTTGAACGGAACAACGTCTACTCCGATTCCGTAGTATCGTTTGGAATCGTCCGAAACAGCATAATATGGCTCATTTGATACAAAATCACGTTCTATATTAGGCACGGGTCCTTTGTAGGTGTAGCCCGCGTCCTCGATTTTTATCTGCCTGGGGAAACTGCGCGATACACGTAACAGTGCAATTTCCCGACAACCTTCCTCGGGACAATGCTCGCTTGCCACACCGCCCTTATCGCAATATCGCACGGTGACGTGGCAACTGCAAGTATGATGGGGCTCGGTCCCTTTTTTGAAGTAACCGTATTCGATCCGCCCGCCCCGCGGGTCCAGTGAGCACGCGCGGCAAGGAAGCGCACCCGAATCCTTGCAATATCGCACGGCAACCACGTTATCAGGTGTCTCGAAATGCCGTTTCTCAATGGGACGCACCGTGATCACGTCCTGCATAACACCGTCGAAAATACGCAACGCGGGGTTTCCTTTGACGTCGTTCAAGGGTTCGGGATACTCGTATCCGTACCACACGCCGCACAAAAGTTCGGGCGTGTACCCCACGAACCATTTATCGCAGTTCTTCCCCGTTGTGCCCGTTTTTCCCGCTACGTCCACCACACGCTTGAGCGTAACGGCACTGCCCGTGCCGTCCTGTACCGCACCGCGCAACATGAGCGTGAGAATGGCCGCATCGGCACGTTCCATCGCCCGTTGCTCGCGCGGTGCGTTTTCCAGCAACAACTCGTCGTTGCTGTCTAACACCTTATAATAACTTCGCGTTCCCACGTACACACCGCTGTTTGCAAGCGCCGTGTAGCCGCCGACGATCTCACGCAACGTAACGCCCGTGTGTTGCTGTCCCAGTGCCAGTGCCGCCGCGCCCATATCGTTTTGCCTGTCCAGAGAGGTAAAACCGAGTTTTTCTGTCAAAAAACGGTAGGACGCGGCGCGCCCCAGTCGATCCAGAATGGATACGCACACCGTATTGACCGACTGGCGGACTGCCGTGTTGACCGTGGTGAGTCCACGGTACAGATTCGGCGCATTGCGCGGCCAGGGCGCACCGTTCTCCTTGTAGGAGATCGGTACGTCATCAAACACGGTTCCGTAGGTGATAAGGCCACTCTCCAAGGCGGGGGCGTAGACGGAGAGCGGCTTTATCACCGAGCCCGAAGGGCGCTTCGTGTCGCAGGCAAAACTTTGTATACGGTTGGATTCCTTTTGTCCAACCGCACCCGCGACCGCCAATATATCTCCATTTTGTGGGTCAAGCAGCAAAAGCGCGCTCTGCGCTTTTTTACCGTCTTGATGCGTTGGGAAATGGTCGGGATCCTCGTAAAACGCGGTCACGATCTCCTGTATGGCAGGATCCATTGCGGTAAATATCTTCAAGCCGCCGCAATACACCAAGCGGCTTGCCGCCGCCTCGCTCATACCGCGCTGTGACGTCAGCGCGCGGATTACGTCATTCACGACCATATCGGCATACCAGGAATTGATACGTCCCGACAACACCTCGCGGTGTACGTGAAGTTCCGTTTGTTCCGCCACTGCTTCCCTGTAAGTCTCCTCGTTTATTCTTCCCTGCGCAAGCATCTCGCCAAGAATGATATCCCTTCTCTTCCTGTTCGCTTCAGGATGCCTGATGGGATTGTACTTGGCGGGATTGTTCGTGATGGCGGCAACAGTGGCCGCCTCACGCGGTGTGAGATCTGCGGGTTCTTTGGAAAAGTAGGCGTTTGCCGCCGTCCTGACACCGTAACAGTTCTCCGACAGATTCACAACGTTGAGATACTGTTCCAAAATCTCGCTTTTGTCCAGTTCCTTTTCCAATTTGACTGCACGTAACAGTTCCGCCATCTTGCGGCGGACACTTCGCTCCGTGTCGCCCGTTACGTTCTTGACCAACTGCTGCGTGATGGTAGAGCCGCCGAAATGCCCCTCCCCTTTGCGCAGATAATCAAGCGTTGCCGAAGCGGTACGCGCCCAGTCAATGCCTCCGTGCTCAAAAAAACGCTTATCCTCGATTGCGACAAAGGCGTCTATCAGATACGGTGACATTTCCTCCAGCGGACACCAGAGCGCATTTTCGTATCCGCTGATGCGGTCCGCTTCCAGTTCCACCGCCATACCGCCTTCATCATAATAATACAGCCGTGTTGTCCTGTCCTTGCCGACCGTAAAAAACGCCTCTTTTTCAAGATCAGTGTCGAGACCCGTTACAGCCCACACACCGATCGCACCGATGCCGATGGCACCGAGTGCAAAACAAAGAAAGGAAAGGCACAACACGCCTTTGAGCAGCCGTCTGCTCCATCGCTTGATCCACATAAAAACACACCCCCGCAACTGTATTGTAAGCAGTGCGGAGGTGTGTGATTCCGGTGAGATTATGGTGAGTTTCTCGAAAAAATGTTATTTCAGCACCACATTTTCAGTGCCGAGAATTTTTTGCAATTCCGCCAGCGTATACGCCGTGCAATCAAAGCCCATCGTTTGCTTGTGATAGGTTTTGTGCGAGGCATCGTACACAGAAACGGGGAGCGCACCGTCGAAGAGATCGAGGATTTTTTGTGCCTTTTTCCATTCCGCGCAGTCAAAATTCGGCACGCGCAGATACAGGATCTTGGCGTTTTGCGGCGCTACGGCGACGGGGCGCGTTGGGGGCTCTTGGCGTGTCCCTGCTTGCTTTTGTGCGGCCTCGTAGCGGTCGTAATGCTCGTTGTCGGGCAACTCCTCCACGGCGCCAACCAAAATTTTGGGATTTTCGTCCTCGCGCACCGAGAGCGTGCCCGTAACCATGATCACGTTATCGGCACGCAAAACGTGTCCGTAATCGGCAAGCGTTTTGGGGAACGCGATGCATTCGATCTCTCCCGCGTGATCCTCCAGTGTAAAGAAGGCCATGCGCTCGTCTTTTTTCGTAGTTTTTCCCGTGATGGCGGTGATGATGCCCGCCACGCAAACGCGCGAGCGGTCGGCGAGCAACAGTTCGCCGTCGGTATCCGTTTCCAAAACCTTGCGGATCTCGCTGATCTTTCCGTTCTTTAATGCCTTGGAAAAACCGTCCAGCAGATGTCCCGAGAAATACATACCCGTGGCCTCCTTTTCCTGCATGAGCAACTCGCGTATGCCATATTCGGGCAGTTTGGGATAGGTGATACGAGGGCGCTCTGCGCCTGCAGTGGAGAACATATCAAGTTGCCCCGTGAGGTTCGAGCGGTTGCGGCTTTGCAGACGCTCCAACATCTCCTCACATACGGCAAGCAGTTGACTGCGGTAAAGGCCGAGCGTGTCAAAAGCGCCCGCCTTAATGAGGGACTCTACCTGGCGGCGGTTCAGATCCGCCGTGCCGAGGCGATCCAGAAAATCGTCGAAGGAACGGTACGCACCGTTTCTTCTGCGTTCGGTAACGGCAGATTCTAGGAACGATCTGCCGACGTTTTTGAGTGCCAGGAGACCGAAGCGAATGTGCTCGCCGCTGACGTGAAAATCAATTTCCGATTCGTTGATATCGGGCGGCAGAACGCGCACGCCGAATTTTCCAGCCTCGGTGATATATTCCGCGATCTTGGGCATATTACCGAGTTCGGACGTAAGAAGTGCGGCAAAATACGCCTTGGGATAATGCGCCTTGAGGTAGGCGGTGCGATAAGAGATCACGGCATAAGCGGCGGCGTGGCTCTTGTTGAACGCATAATGCGCGAAAGCGGCAAGATCATCAAAAATAGCGCCCGCCGTTTCTACGTCAATCCCCCGCTCTTCACAACCCGCGAGGAAACTGCCGCGCTCCGCCTCCATCACGGAGGCCTTTTTTTTCGACATGGCGCGGCGTACCACGTCGGCGTGACCGAAGGTGTAACCCGCCAGTTCACGGAAGATCTGCATTACCTGCTCTTGGTATACGACACAGCCGTAGGTATTGCGCAGGATCGGCTCCATTTGCGGTGTGCGGTAGGTAATATGCTCGGGATTTTTGCGGTTTTCAATGAAGGTGGGGATCGAATCCATCGGTCCCGGCCGATACAGAGCGATCGCCGCCACGATATCCTCAAACGAGGAGGGCGAGAGATTCATCAGCATCTGACGCATACCGCCCGATTCCAACTGGAAAATACCGAGCGTAGCGCCCTTGGAGATCAGTCGATAGGTGGCGGGATCGTCCAGCGGGATCTTTTCGATATCAAAATCGGGCTCGGATTCCTTGATCTGTTGCACGGCATCGTCGATGATGGTGAGATAGCGAAGACCGAGGAAATCAAATTTCAAGAGTCCGAGTTCGGCAATCGTATCCATATCGTACTGCGTGACCACAACGCCGTTGCTTGCGGCCAAGGGAAGATATTCCGAGAGAGGTCGCTCGGTGATCACAACGCCTGCCGCGTGGATCGAAAGGTTACGCGGCATACCTTCCAGCGCCATGGCAAGGTCAATGAGACGCTTGTACTCGGGTGTGCGATACAGCGCCTTCAGATCGGGCAACTGGAGCGCATCGGCAATGGTGATGCCCAGTTCGCGCGGAATGGCTTTTGCGACTGCGTCCACGTCGGCATACGGCATGCCGAGCACGCGCCCCACGTCGCGGATAGCCGCCCTTGCTGCCATTGTGCCGAAGGTCACGATCTGGGAGACGTGGTCGCGTCCGTAGCGCTGTGCAACGTAAGCGATCACTTCCTCGCGGCGATTGTAGCAGAAGTCCATATCGATATCGGGCATACTGACACGCTCGGGGTTGAGGAAACGCTCAAAGAGCAGATCGTGGTACAGAGAATCCACGTCGGTGATGCCGAGGAAAAACGCTACGATACTACCCGCACCCGAGCCACGCCCGGGACCAACGGGAATGTTTTTACTGCGCGCGAAATTCACGTAATCCTGTACGATGAGGAAATAGTCGGCATAGCCCATGCGCTCGATGACGTCAAGCTCGTAGTGCATACGCTCAAAGTATTCTGCCTCACTGTAACGGTCCAGATGCAAATGTCCCGCCTCGCGTCGCTTGGCAAATCCCTGTTCGGCAAGCGTGCGCAGATAGATAGGCGCATCAAGGCCGCCGGGACACGGAAATTTGGGCAGATGCGTTTTTGTGAAATCAAAGTCAAAGCGGCACCGCTCGGCGATCTTTGCCGTATTCTCAATGGCGCCCGGATAGCGCGCAAAGAGCATTTCCATTTCTGCGGTGTCTTTGTAGTAAAATTCATCGGTCTCGAAACCGATGGGTTTGCCGTCGGAGAGTTGGTTGTTGGTCTGTACGCACATCAGCACCGCCTGCATTTCCGCGTCACTGCGGCGCAGATAATGGCAGTCGTTGGTGGCAACCAGAGGTAAATTGCAATCGTTTGCCAACTGCACAAGATCGGGCAGGATCTGCTTTTGTTCGGGCAGATCGTGATTCTGGATCTCGATATAGAAACGATCGTGGTCAAAAATAGCCGAAAACTCGCGTGCTACCTCGCACGCAGTGCGATAATCTCCGCGCAGCAGGAGCTGTGGGATCCGCCCCGCAAGGCAACCCGAAAGCGCGATCAGTCCCTCGGAGTGCTCGCGCAACAGTTCCATATCCACGCGCGGCTTGGAATAAAAGCCCTCGGTGAAGGAACGCGATACCATGTGAATGAGATTGCGGTAACCGATCTCGTTCTCACAAAGCAGTACCAGGTGGTACGGGTGCGCGTCGCCACCCGTTTTATCGAAGCGTGTGCGCGGTGCAACGTATACCTCGCAACCGATGATGGGTTGAATGCCCTCGGCGCGGCAGGCGCGGTAAAAGGCAACAGCGCCGTACATCACGCCGTGATCGGTGAG
Organism: Eubacteriales bacterium; assembly: GCA_045532805.1. Taxonomy (GTDB): domain Bacteria; phylum Bacillota; class Clostridia; order Oscillospirales; family CAG-272; genus Firm-07. Next base: position 10,310 of record JAZSGQ010000077.1, on the reverse strand, counting down.
AGCCACGGCGGTATGACCGCATTCCTTGGCACGGCGCGGAATTTCACGTATTCTGCAAGCGCCGTCCAATAGACTGTATTCACTGTGTAAATGCAGATGTACAAAGCCCGACATGGCGTTCTCCCTTCTTTCTAACATTATGATTTATGATTTGACCTCGCACTCGCCCGCCGCCGCGATGATCTTTTGCAAGCGGTGATTGAGTCCTGATTTGGTGATGGGCGGATTGTGATGATGCGCCAGTTCCTCAAGCGATGCCTCGGGATACTCCATGCGTAATGCCGCCGTTTCGCGCAGTTCCAGTGGCAAGGAAACAAGTTTACCGTCTGCCTCCAACCGCTCGATGGCATCACGGCATTTGGCAGAGGCACCAACGATACGTTTGATGTTACGCGTATCGCAGTTGGTCACTCTGTTTTCCTCGTTTCGTATGGTACGGGCGATCTTGGCATTGATCAGTGCAAACAGTGCGTTGTTGGAGGCCGTGATACTGAGGATCTCCTCGATCACCGTACTGTTTTTGAAGTAAACACCGACACCGCCACCTTTCAAAGCGCGGCACCCCGCGTGCCACCCCTGCGACTCCAGAAATTCCGCAAGATACGGCACTTTTTCGGGGTTGGAAAGGCGAAATTCCAGATGATAGGACTTCCGCGGATCGGTGATCGAGCCGCAGGAAACCAAAAGACCGCGCAGAAAATGCGACGCACAGTGCGGGCAAACGAATTTCGGCGGATCCATATAGGTGGCGTACAACTCTTCCGAGGCAAACAGCAGCACACTGCCGTTGAGCAGTGCCGTGCGATGATACTGCTCGCGGAAGGCGCGGGCACACTCCCGTCTTGCCGCAAGCCCCGAGAGCACCAGTACAAGACAGTTTTCCCGCAGTTCGCGCAAGTCGTACAGGAGTCCCGCCGCATAGGCGCTTTTACAGCATTTGCCGTGCGGTGCGCCCTCAATCAGTTCTTCCTTCAAGTCGATCGAATAACTCATGTTCCAACGGAATAAACCGCAATTCGGTTTGCGGTCTGATTCCCCTTTCTTTTTCTACGATATTTTGGATCTGAACGATCAATTGTTTTACGTCGGCGGCGGTTGCACCGCCGAGATTGACGATAAAGCCCGCATGCTTTCCCGACACTGCGGCACCGCCCACCCGCAGATGTTTGAGTCCCAATTCATCTAACAGGCGGCCGATGGGAAGATCGGGGGCTGGACGGCGAAAAACGCTTCCCGCGCTTGGTAATTCCACGGGTTGTGTGCGGCTTCTGGCCGCGCGCAGATCGCGCATTTGGGCAAATACAGCCGTGGGATCAGCCCTTTCTCTCAAGAAAAGCGTTGCCGACAGAATCACGGTGGAATTTTCTTGAAAAATGCTTTTTCGATAAGAAAAGTTCAACTGGTCATTAAATAATGTTTCTATTTTGTCGGTTTCGGGCGAATAAACGGTGACGGATCGTACACATTCGGAGAGTTCCCGACCGTGCGCACCCGCGTTCATAAATACACCGCCGCCCAGTGTCCCGGGGATCCCATAGGCGAAGCAAAGATCGGCAAATCCGCGGGACGCGGCAAGCGTGCAAAGTCCGCCAAGTGACAGACCGCAATCCGCCTTGACACCGTATGAGGTAAATCTCACGGCGTTCAACCGCACGGTGCGAATGAGTGCCATGGGAAGGGGCGCATCGTCAAACAGAATGTTACTTCCCCGCCCGATCACGGCAAAGGGACAGTGCGTTTCTTTGCAAAGTTTGACGGCCGTCACAAGTTCCCCCATACACCGTGGCTCGATCAGGACGGCCGCAGGACCGCCGATGCGGAAGGTGGACAATGCGGCACTCATCACGCCCGCCCGCCAGGGGACGTCCGTTTTTCTTAAAACTTCCTCCAGCGCGCGCGTCACTGACAAAGGATCAGCGCGGGCAGATCCTGAAGCGACGAGATCACGTAATTGATCGGCATATCGGCGGGTATTTGTTCCCCTTTGCGGTTAAACCAACAGGTATCGATCCCTGCGTTGATCCCACCTTGAATATCGGAGGTGAGAGAGTCCCCCACCACCAACGTGTCACGGGCGTCAAAGTAAGGAATTTGCGCCTCGACCGCGTCAAAAAAGGCGCGTGCGGGCTTTTCTACACCGATCTCCTCGGAAATAAAGGCCTTTTCAAACAGTGGATACAGCGGCGAGGGGTCAAAGCGCCCCACCTGCACCGAGGCGATCCCGTTTGTGATCACGTAGAGTCGGCAGTGCGGCTTCAGTGCACGGCAAACCTCAAGGGCACCGTCTATCAGATAGGATTTTGTGGCAAGAATACGCGTGTAGGCATCGGAAAGCGCCGTCACGTCCACGTCAAGGCCGTAGTATTCACAAAATTCGGAAAAGCGCGCCACACGCAGGGCGCTTTTGGTGATCAGTCCCTGCTCCAGTTTTTTCCAGTTGGCCACGTTGATCCTGCTGTATACGGGGATCATCTCCTCTACGGGAGTGACACCCACAAAGCGCAGTGCGTCAAGCAGTGCCTCCCGCTCGGAGCGGTCAAAATCAAGCAACGTATTATCTGCATCAAAGAGTATGGTGGAATAGCGAGGCAAGATCGTTCCTCCTTCTGTACATTGTACTTACTATTTTCTCCATTATAACGGATTTTCGGGAAAAATTCAATACGAAACGGCAACATTTCTCTTGCAATATAAATATTTTTGTAGTATAATAGTTTAAGATATGTCGTAGCCACTTGTTGGGGGGAGGTGATCTGTGATATGACGCATGATAAAAAATGTCTTACGATCGGTCTCACAGGTCAAAGCGGTGCGGGCAAGGGTGCGGCCTCGGCTGTTTTTGCAAAGCACGGCATTCCCACCGTGGATACCGATGCCGTATATCACGATATCCTGCGGCAAAAAGGCCCCTGTACCGACGAACTTGTTGCGGCATTCGGTACCGATATTCTTGATGACAACGGACTTGTTGCGCGAAAAAAACTCGCGCAACGGGTGTTCGGTCACGCCGATACGGCAAAGCGCTTGCATACTTTGAACGAGGTCACCCATAAATATATTATGGCAAAAACACGCGAATACGTGCTCGAGCACAAAAAGAGCGGCGCGCCTGCCGTGCTCATTGATGCGCCGCAACTCTTTGAGGCGGGTGTGGAGCGTGAATGCGATCTGGTGCTTGGTATTGTGGCGGACCGCGACGTCTGCCTTTCCCGTATCACCGGGCGAGACGGCATTTCCCGCGAGGCGGCAGAACGCCGACTCGATGCACAGCACGATACCGCTTATTTTCGCGCGCACTGCGATGCCGTGATCGAAAACAACGGCGATCTTGCGGCACTGGAGCGTGAAATCCGCCGATTTTTAGCCGCACGGGAATCGAACACATAAGTCCTGCGGCGATCCATTTTCGCGCCTTTGGCCGCGCCAAGACTTGAAAAGTAGTACTTGTCTGCGCCTTGGCGCGACAAAATCCATCAAAAATTGATTCGCCGCAGGATGCTTCACAGCCTGGGGAGAGCGAATTTTTTGCAAGCCGAGCCGCATTTTTTGAGGAATATGCGGATATTTAAGAAAATGCGGGAAAGGATGGCAGGAAATGCGCCTCCCCGGGCCTTGCGTGTTCGACTCCCGTGCGGCTAACGGAATACGGAGTGTAAACACAGTTGAAAAGAAGACCGTGGAACTTTCTTGTACTACCCATTCTTCTTTGTCTGATCCTTTCCCTGCCCGCCTGCCGGTACCTCTCACGAGAGCGGCGCGAGCGCGCGGTGATCCCCCTTGCGGTACGTGCCGCAGAAGAATTTGAAGTTCCCGTTGCCTTGGTGATGGCCGTGATCCGCACGGAGAGTGATTTCCGCGCCGATGCGGTATCCGTCGCGGGCGCGCGCGGGTATATGCAACTAATGCCCGAGACCTTTGATTGGCTACGCGAGGAAAAACTGTGCGAGCCGTATCGGGACGATCAGATCGAAGATCCCACGGTCAACGTCCGCTTTGGCACCTACTATCTTGCGTATCTGCTGGAGCAGTTCGGCACGTGGCGCGAGGCACTGGCCGCCTACAACGCGGGCGAAGGACGGGTGCGCGAATGGTTGGAGGATCCCGCACTCTCTCGCGACGGCACACTTCTGGAGATCCCTTTTTCCGAAACCGAAACCTACGTCGAGCAAGTGCTTGACGCTTATGAACATTATACAAAAAAATATTCAAAATATAAGGAGCATCAAAATGACCGACAGTAAGCTGTGGAGCGAAAAACTCACTTACAACAAAAAGAGCGTGTATGAGCGCCGTGATGAGGAATCGATCGATCTGGCAATGGACTATGCACGCGGCTACGCGGCATTTCTCGACGCCGCCAAGACCGAACGCGAGGCCGTGATCGAGGGCGTGCGCATGGCCGAGGAAAAGGGCTTTATCCCCTACTATTTCGGCGATGAGATCAAGCACGGCGGCAAGTATTACTTCAACAATCAGGGCAAGAGTCTGTACTTGTTCTCGGTCGGCTCTGAGGATATTGAGAACGGCATTCGCATTGCGGCCGCTCACGTAGACTCGCCCCGCCTTGACCTCAAGCCCTGCCCTCTTTACGAAGATGGCGGTATGAGTTTCTTCAAGACGCATTACTACGGCGGTATCCGCAAGTATCAGTGGGTTGCTACCCCTCTTGCAATCCACGGTGTTGTGATCAAGAAGGACGGTACTTCGATCGACGTGGTGATCGGCGAGGACGATAACGATCCCGTGTTCTACATCAACGATCTGCTTCCTCACCTTGGCCACGAGGCCGATCGCAAGCCCTTGGGCGATGCGATCCCCGGCGAGAAATTGAATATCCTTGTCGGCAGCCGTCCGTTTGACGAGAGCGGCGACGCTGATTCCATCAAACTCCGCACGCTGTATCTCCTGCACGAGAAATACGGCATCACCGAAGAGGATTTTCTCTCGGCAGAACTTTCGGTCGTTCCCGCCTTCAAGGCGCGTGATATCGGCTTTGATCGCTCCCTGATCGGTGCTTACGGCCACGATGACCGCGTTTGTGCATATCCCGCACTCTCCGCGATCCTGGAGAACGACGCACCCGTGCACACACTGATGTGTGTACTGGCCGATAAGGAGGAGACCGGCAGTGACGGTATGACAGGTATGAAGAGTGCCGTAATGCCCGATCTGATCGACGCGATCGCACGCTCGCTCGGCGGCGACACTGCCGCAGTGCGTGCCGCTTCCCGTTGTCTTTCTGCCGACGTTTCCGCCGCATTTGATCCCAACTTTGCAGACGCGTTCGAAAAGCGCAACACGCCTCTGCTTTCCGCAGGCGTGGTACTGACCAAGTACACGGGCGCACGCGGCAAGTCCGGCACGAACGATGCCAGCGCCGAGTATATCGGCTGGCTGCGTGGCGTGATGGAGTCCGCCGACGTTGTCTGGCAGGCAGGCGAACTCGGCAAAGTGGACGGTGGCGGCGGTGGTACCGTTGCCAAGTTTATCGCAGAACTCAACATTGAAACCGTTGACCTCGGCGTGCCCGTGATTTCGATGCACGCACCCTACGAGGTCATTGCCAAGGTCGATCTGTACGAGGCCTACCGCGCCTTCTCTGCCTTCTTCCTTGCATGATCGAAACGTCCTTCTCGGTCATAGAAGCTCGCTTTGCCGAGCTTGAGGCCAAGAGCATGGATCCCGCCACGCACGCCGATGCCAAAGGCGCCGCGGCACTGATGAAGGAATACCGTTCCCTTTTGCCCGTGATGGAAAAGATCGGCGAATTGCGCACACTGGAGCGTGAGGCCGACGAGGCGCGCATCATGGCCGAACAGGAAAGTGATGCCGAACTTGCCGCCCTTGCGCTGACCGAGCAACGCACACTGCGTGCCAGATGCGAGGCACTGACGCGCGAACTGCAGATCATGCTGGTTGCCAAGGATCCGAACGACGATAAAAACATCATCGTGGAGATCCGCGCGGGCGCGGGTGGCGAGGAGGCGGCACTGTTTGCCGCCGTGCTCTACCGTATGTATACCATGTATGCTACGGCCGTGGGCTTCCGTACCACACGGCTTTCCGCCAATGAAACCGAACTCGGCGGCTTCCGCGAGATCGTGTTTTGCGTGGAGGGTGACGGTGCCTTTTCCAAACTCAAGTTTGAATCGGGCGTGCACCGCGTACAACGCGTGCCCGTGACCGAGTCACAGGGGCGGATCCAGACCTCCACCGTGACGGTGGCGGTACTGCCCGAAGTGGACGAGGTCGAGGTTGTGATCGACCAAGCCGACATCGTGATGGAATCCTGCAAGAGTAGCGGTGCGGGCGGTCAGCACATCAACAAGACCGAGTCCGCCGTGCGTCTGACGCACAAGCCCACGGGCATCGTGGTGGAGTGTCAGGAGGAGCGCAGTCAGTTCAAAAACCGCGACAAGGCGATGAAAATGCTGCGCGCCAAACTCTTTGATATCCGTCAACGCGAACAGGACGAGCAGATCGCGGGCGCGCGCCGTGCACAAGTGGGCACAGGTGACCGCAGTGAGCGCATCCGCACCTATAATTATCCGCAAAACCGCGTGACCGATCACCGCATCGGCCTCACGCTTTACAAGTTGGATAAGATGCTTGATGGCGACATCAACGAACTCACGGAAGCACTGATCGCCGAAGAGATCGCACAAAAATTACAGGGTGAGAAATAACTTTGAATACCGAATTACTTTTGATCGATACGCCAAGCGGGCACGAGCATGAGATCCACCGCGCCGCCGCGATCCTTCGCGCGGGCGGTCTTGTTGCTTTCCCGACCGAAACCGTTTACGGTCTTGGCGGTCTTGCCACAAGCGATAGCGCGGCAAAGGCCATCTACGAGGCCAAGGGACGTCCGTCGGACAACCCCTTGATTATTCACGTGGCCACGCCCGAGGAGGCAGAGTCATACGCCGTGACGAACGAGACGTATTACCGCCTTGCGCGTCAGTTTATGCCGGGACCTCTTACCGTGATCCTGCCACGGCGCGAAACCGTGCCGCGCTCGGTTACGGGCGGGCTTGATACCGTGGCCGTGCGTTGTCCCGCGCATCCTGTGGCACGCGCACTCATTGCCGCCACAGGCGTGCCCGTTGCGGCGCCCTCCGCCAATCGCTCGGGGCGTCCTTCTCCCACGTGCGCCGCGCACGTGATCGAGGATCTTGACGGACGCATTGACGCCATTATCGACGGTGGCGAATGTGAGGTGGGACTGGAATCCACCATTCTCAAATTGGACGGTGACACGGGCACACTCCTGCGCCCAGGTGCCATCACGGCGGACGCGCTTTCCTGCGTTTGCGAGGTGCGCATTGCACCCGCCGTGACCGAAGCACTTGCCGCCGATGAGCGTCCGCTCTCCCCGGGTATGAAATACCGCCATTACGCACCGCGTGCCGCGTTGGTGTTACTGGACGGCAAGGACGAGGACGTCACCGATTACATGATACAAAATGCAACCGATCCCACAGTGGGCCTCGTTTGCTACAACGAGGAAATTTCGCTTATGCCGCGCGCGGCAACGCTCTTCCCCATCGGCCCCCGCGAGGACCTTGCAACGCAAGCCAAGCGCCTTTTTGCCGCATTGCGCGCGGCGGATACGCACGATAACTTGCAGACACTGTATGCGCACTTGCCGCCAAAGGACGGCATGGGGCTGGCGCTCTATAACCGCTGTATCCGTGCCGCGGCGCATACCGTAAAAAAGATATAAGAAAAAGAAACGAAGTTAGTAGAAAGGATAGGAAACATGGCAAAAAAGAAAACTGCCCCTGTCACCGACTTCTCCAATATCATACCCGCGCCCTCAACGCCACAGCCCATTACGGAGACGATAGAGAAAAACTACATGCCGTACGTGATGAGCGTGATCATTTCGCGCGCGATCCCCGAGATCGACGGCTTGAAGCCCTCTCATCGCAAACTCCTTTATACGATGTATAAGATGGGTCTGCTCACGGGAGGACGCACCAAGAGTACCAACGTGGTGGGACAGACGATGAAACTCCACCCGCACGGCGATGCCGCCATTTACGAAACGATGGTGCGCCTGACACGTGGCTATGCGGCACTGCTTCATCCGCTCGTTGACTCCAAGGGTAGTTTTGGTAAGCAGTATTCCAGTGATATGAAATATGCGGCCTCGCGTTATACCGAGGTCAAACTGGACGGCATTTGCCAGGAACTGTTCGCGGGCATCGACAAAGATGCTGTGGATATGATCGACAACTACGACAGCACGATGAAGGAGCCGATCCTCCTGCCCACGACCTTCCCGAACGTACTGGTGACGCCCAACGTCGGTATCGCGGTCGGTATGGCGTCCAACATCTGCTCGTTTAACCTTGCCGAGATCTGTGACGGTGCGATCGCGCTGTTGCGTAATCCCAAGACCACCGTGGACAAACTGCTTGATATCATCAAGGCACCCGATTTCTCGGGTGGCGGCTATATCATCTATGACAGAGAACAGATGCGCCGCATCTACGAAACGGGTCAGGGTTCCTTCCGCATTCGTTCGCGTTACAGTTACGATAAAGAAGCAAGTTGCATTGATATTCTGCAAATTCCCTACTCCACCAGCATCGAGGCGATCATCGACAGTATCACCGATCTTGTGAAGGAGAAAAAGATCACCGAGATCACGGACGTGCGCGACGAGATTGATCTGAACGGCTTTAAACTGACGCTGGATCTCAAACGCGGTACAAAGGCCGAGGACGTTGACAAGTTGATGAATCGCCTGTACAAACTCACTCCCCTGGAGGATAGTTTCAAGTGCAACTTCAACGTGCTGATCAACTCCACGCCAAAGCAACTCGGTGTTCTGGATATTCTCAAGGAGTGGATCACGTTCCGCACGGAGTGTGTGCGCCGCGAGTTGCGTTTTGACCTGAAGAAAAAGCGCGACAGATTGCACCTGATCACGGGCCTTTCCAAGGTATTGCTTGATATCGACAAGGCCATCAAGATCATTCGCCGCGCCGAGACCGACGAGCAGGTCATCACCGACCTGATGGCGGGCTTTGGCATCGACGAAATACAGGCAGAATACATTTCCAACATCAAACTCCGCAACCTCAATAAGAACTATATCCTCAACAACGTGCGCGAGGCACAGTCGCTTCGTGATGATATTGCCGATATGGAGGCAACTCTGGCCGATGAACTCCGCTTGCGCGCCAAGATCGCCGAGCAACTTGCCACGATCAAGAAGAAGTACGGCAAGCCGCGTCAGTCCCAGATCATTGACGCCGTGGACGTTGCCGAGGTCGAAGTAGAAAGCGTCGTTGAGAATTACCCCGTGCGCCTGGTGCTCACGCAGGAGGGCTATTTCAAGAAGATCACCTTCCAGTCTCTGCGCGGCAACGACGTGCAAAAACTCAAGGAGGGCGACAGCATCAATCAGACCATTGATGCCGAAAACCGCGACAACCTCATTATTTTCACCGATCAGGCACAACTCTACCGCGTAGCGGTTGCTGATTTTGAAAACACCAAGGCATCGGATTGGGGCGATTTCCTCAGCGCCAAACTTGGCATGGACAAGGACGAGCGTCCCGTGTATATGCGCGTGCAAAACGAGTACAAAGACGGCGAGAATATGGTCTTTATCTTTGCCAACGGCAAGGGCGTGCGCGTGCCGCTCAAGGCCTATGAGACCAAGGGCAACCGCCGCAAACTCACGGGCGCGTATTCCGACGCCGCACCGCTTGTCGGCATTTTCTATGAGAAGGAATCCGCTCCCTTCGATATTATGATGATCAGCGACAATGACCGCGCGATCATCTTCAAATCCTCGCTTGTGCCCGTGATGACCACCAGATCCTCCAAGGGCGTGATGCTGATGACGCTTGGCAGACGTGAAAAACAGGTCGTACGTGCACTCTCCAACATCACCGAGGTATACGGCAACATCAAGGGATATCACAAAAACAAATTGCCCGCAACGGGTCTGCCCATCGGCGACCGTGGCGAACAACTTTCACTCAATGACAAACTGTAAGGAGATACAAAACAATGGGTAGCAGAAAAACAAGTCTCGGTATGAGAATCTTCGTGATCGTGCTGGTCGTTCTGATGGTGGCAGGTCTTGCCACGACCACGATCTACTACGTGGTCGACGCCATCAGCAACGCCATCGAAGAAAAGAACGAGCAGGCAGGCACGGGAGAGGACTACGGTGCCGAGGACGATCATGAGCACGAAGACGAGGACGGCGGCAAGAACTATTGATGCCGTTCCAAAAACAGAAGGGAGCGACAACACACCCGCGGCCGCCTTTTTTTTTTTTTTAA